>DATJOH010000175.1:0-3262 GCA_035507235.1 Acetobacteraceae bacterium | reverse complement strand
GAGGGCGTCGCTGATCCCGCGGGCGCGGCCGCGCTGGCGCGCGTCGGCGCCGATTTCGTCGCTGCCGGCGACTTTATCTGGTCGTCTTCCGGTGGTCCCGGCGCGGCGGTTTCGGCCCTGGCCACGGCCATAGCGGACCCGGAATAGAGTGGGGTCTGGGGACTAGTCCCCAGCGGGGTCCAGGGGCAGAGCCCTGGCCGCCGGAGGCAGGGCGCATGCGGGACGCACGGGATTGGCGGGGCATATTGCACCCGGGCCCCTGGCTTGGCGCCAGGGTGTTCGGCTGGGCGGTGCTGCTCGTTCTGGCGGTTGGCGGCAGCGGCACGCTTGCGAGCATCGCGCTGCACCGGATGGGTGCGCCGAAGGACGGCCCGGGGTCAGTACTGCCGCTGGCCATTGCGATCGCGGTGATGCTGGCCGCCTACGTTCTGGCAGTGCGGTTCGGCGAGAAGAGGCCCGTGGAGGAACTGGCGCCGCGCTTTCTGCCGACTGAACTGACGGCGGGGTTCGCCGGTGGGATCGCGATTTTCACGGTGGCGATCGCGCTTCTGGTCGTGACCGGGGCTTACACCATCAGCGCGCCGACGCCGGGCGGACCGTGGCGGGGCTTGCAGCTTGGCTTTGCCTCCGGTGTTTCCGAGGAATTGCTGTTTCGCGGCGTGCTCATGCGGCTGCTGTGGGAAGCGTTCGGCGCGCGGGTGGCGCTTATGGTGTCCAGCATCGTGTTCGGCCTGATGCACCTGCTGAATCCGGACCATAATTTGATGGGGGCGGTGGCGATCATCGTGGAGGCAGGACTGGGGCTCGGCGCGCTCTATCTGCTGACCGGCAGGCTGTGGGCGAATATGGGCGCGCATGCCGGATGGAATTTCGCGCAATCCTACCTGTTCGGTGCGCGGACCTCCGGCTTCGCCCCCGGGGGGCATCTTTTCGGGGTTATGCCGCGGCCCGGCGTCTCAGCGTTCTTCACCGGCGGCGAGTTTGGCCCGGAGGCTTCCATGATGGGCGTGCTGGTGGGCGGCACCGCGGGCATTCTGCTGCTGCTGTGGGCAAGGCGCCGCGCGAGGGCGGCGTGGCCGATATCCTGAGCAACCGCACGACCTGGATTGGGCCGCGGCGGCCGCGGGACCGGTTCTATCGCGCCGGCTATTGGCTGGCGTTCCGCGCGATGCGCGCCTGGTGGTGGCTGGCCCGGCCAAGGCACCGCGGCGCCCTGGTAGCGGTGTGGGTGGAGGACCGGGTGCTGGTGCTGCGCCAGAGTTATCGAGTGCATCTCAATCTGCCGGGCGGCGGTCTGGAGCCTGGCGAAACGCCGGAGGACGCGGCCCGACGCGAATTGCGCGAGGAGGTCGGGCTCGATCTGCCGCCAGGTACGCTGAAGGTGGCGTGGGAGGGCGAGAGTTTCTGGGATTGGCGCCGCGACTATGTAACAATTTTCGAGGCGCATGTGAGCGAATTGCCGGAGTTGCGACCGGACGGGCGCGAAGTGGTGGAGGCGCGTCTGATCAATCCGCTGGCCGTCCTGGCGGGGCCGCAGGCGCCGTTCGTGGAAAAATATTTGTTGCAGTGCCTGGCTGCTGAAACAGAAGGTTAGGATTCTTCTTCTGAAGAAAAAGAAGCAAAAAGACTTTTGCTAGTCTCGGCTCCAGCCTTTGGCGCGCTCGCGGCCGGACGATATTTGAACAAAAGTTCTTTGCTTCCTTCTTTCAAGAAAGAAGGCCTTTCTTGCTTTCTGCTAGTTTGCAACGACCGCGATCTTGCCCATCATGCCGTTATCCTCATGTTCCAGAATGTGGCAGTGATAGACGAATTCGCCGATATCGGCGGTGGTGAACGTCATGCGCAGGCGCACGAAACCGGGTGGCCCGGGATAGCCGGTGGCGATGTCGCCTTCCAGCGGCGCGGCCGGCACGGTGATTGTGTCCAGGATCGGTTGATGGTCGAGGTCCGCGTTCGGGTGCGTCACATCACGGAAATGAATTTGATGTATGTGAAAGGCGTGGATTTCCAGCGTGGAATTCTCGATCAGCCATTCCTCCGTGACGCTGGGCTGGCCATGCAAATGCACCACCACCTGCGGCGCCGTGTCGTGCGGGGTGAAGGGTTTTATCGCGGTGCGCGATTTATGCACCTCACCATCGTCTGACGCGACCTCCGTAATATAGAAATCGGTCTGGCTCGGATCGTAATCGGAAATTGTCGGCACCGTCTTCGGCCAGTCGGTGACGCCGTAGGTAAACTGGCGGCTATATTCTGAAAATACGAATGTGCGGTGCACGGTTGCAACCGTACCGAGGGTGGAGAGATAGGGCTCGAGCGAGGGCGTGTGCTCTAGCAGATCGTGGTCATTGGGGTCGCCCGGGTTCACCGGCTCTCCGGCCGGCGTGATCAGCAGCAGGCGCCGTGCCGGATAGGCGTTGCCGCCGCATCCCGGTGCCACCTGCGAACTTTGCACATAGAGCTCGGCACCGACCGGCGGCGCGTGCACGACGAACTCGATGCGGCCGGCGGGCGGGACGATCAATTGATGATCGGCAACGTCGTAGTTGACGAAGTGCCGCTTGCCGCTGGCATCCGCCAACCCGACGCCGTCGCGGGCAAAAACCTCGAGCGGGAGGATGGTTTCGACGCCGTTTTGCGACAGCACGAGTTCGGGCGCCAGAAAGGAATTGGCGGATGCGTTCACCAGGCGGAATATCTGCCGCTGTCCGGGTTGCATCGTCTTGGTGAGCAACTCGTCATCAGGCGGGAAACCGTTGAGACTTTCCGGTACCGGGGCGCCGTTCAGCAGCAGGGTCCATAGCTCGACGCCGCCATCGGGGCCGCTGGCACCATAGGCGCATTCGCCGGCCTGATCGACCTGGTCGATGCGGGGATCGAGTTTGGGACGGGGCGGGTTGGTCTCTGTCGTCGCATCGAAAGTTTTGGCGGCGGCGCGGGCCGCGGCGCGCGCGGCATCGCCATGTGGCTGCCGGACGGTCACACCGGGCGAAACTTGCGCGTCGCAATTGGGCCCCTTGAGGCATGCGACATTAGGCGTGTCTGTCACCAGCAGCACTTCGTCAGTAACGCCGATCGACCGGCGCCAGGCGTCGCCCGCGTCCTCCACCACGATGGCGCCGGCCAGCCCCATCTGCGTCTGATGTTCCGCCTGGCCATGGCGATGCGTGTGATACCAGTAGGCGCCGGCCGGATGGTTCGCGGGTAATTGATAGGTGTAATCGAGCGTGTAGGGATCGGGCTGGCAGGGGGCCAGCGGGGC
>DATJOH010000174.1:0-3801 GCA_035507235.1 Acetobacteraceae bacterium | reverse complement strand
CGGTGGCCTCGTCGCGACTATCGACCATGTGGATGGCCTGCCCACCCCTGGCAAATTCTCCGGCCAGGATCTCGCCATCCATATGCTGGAGGAAGCGCGCAAAACCGGCGTTCAAATCATCGAGACCGCCATCACACAGCTCACCCTCGGCGATCGCCTCACCTTGATTGATCAGGAAAACAAAACATACCATCCCGATTCCGTTATCATCGCCTCCGGGGCCGCGCTCCGCAAACTCGGCGTGCCCAACGAGGCGGAATTCGCGGGCCGCGGTGTTTCACGCTGTGCAACTTGTGATGGCGGCTTCTTTCGCAACCAGGATGTCGTCGTGGTCGGCGGCGGCGACGCGGCGCTTCAGGAAGCGCTCGTCCTCGCCAAAACCAGCCGCCGCGTCATCATGGTCTGCCGCAGCAAGCTGAAGGCAAAGCGCGACTACATCGAAAAAATCGCCGCCCGCGAAAACGTCAGCTTCATCTGGGACAGCGAGGTAAGCGCCATCCTCGGCGAGGACGGCGTCACCGGTGTGCGCCTGCATAATGTGAAGGATGGCGCCAGCACGGACATCGACTGCGCCGGCCTGTTTCCCTTCATCGGCAGCATGCCGAACAGCGAATTCGTCCCGGCGGCGCTGCTCTCGCCAACCGGCCAGATCAAGACAGGCCCCGATTTCGCGACCGCCGACCCCCGCGTTTTCGCGGTCGGCGCGGTGCGCGCGGGATATGGCGGCAACGTCGTCCAGGCGATGGCGGAAGGCGTCGGGGCGGCCGCGGCGGCGGCACGGGTTGTGGCAAATTGATTGCGGCGCGGGGATGGGGTAGGAAGAAGGAAGTGTTCTTTTTTGAAAAAAAGAACCAAAAAACTTTTGTCTGTTTGGGCGGCGCGGATGTCACCTGAGTGGCTCCTCGGCTGGACGCCAAAGATAAAAGTTTTTTGCTTCTTTTTTTCAAAAAAGAAGTCCTTCCTTCTTCGCGCATAAGGATACCCCAAATGACAAATTACGAAGTTGTCTGGCCAAGCGGCGAGCGCAAACAACCGGTGCAGCCCCTGGCCAAGCGCCTGGACACGCTGAACGGCAAAACCGTCGCGCAGCTATGGGACTATCTTTTCGCCGGCGACCAGGTGTTCACCGCCCTTGAGGAAAAACTCCGCGCGCAATTTCCCAGCGTGAAATTCGTCAGTTGGCGCGAATTCGGCTCCACCCACGCGGTGAATGAGAAGGAATTGCTGGCCTCGTTGCCGCGGCGTTTCGCGGAACTCGGGGTGGATGCCGCCATTTCCTCGATGGCCTGTTGAGGCAGTTGCACGCCCGCCGTGTTGCGGGCCAGTGAAGCGTGCGAACGAGCCGGTTTTCCAACGTCTTCGCTTGTCTGCGAGGGTTTCCTCGGACAGGCCGCGGCGACGTCGGTGGGTCTTGGCATGCCCAACCTCCCGGTGGCGACAATCCCCGGCCACCCCGGCGCGCAAAGCCTGGAGGAATTGCGGGCGAACGTACACAGCATCACCGCGCCGGAAGTAATCGACAATCTGCTGCGCCAGCCCGCGGTGCTCGAGCACGTTGCCGAGCCGGGCGCGCGCGACATCGTGTTCCGCGGCACGTTCGAGGAAGTGAACGAATTTTTCTACGCGCGCGAATGGAGCGACGGCTTGCCGATCGTTCCGCCGACCTTGGAAAAGATCGAAGCCTTCCTCAGCTTCACCGATCGCGATCCCGATGAATCGCTCGGCGTTCTGCTGCCGGCCAGCCGCGCCGCGACCATCTGGGCAATTGCCGTCAACGGCGTGATGGCCGGCTGCCGGCCGGAATATATGCCGATCCTGGTGGCGCTGGTCGAAGCCATGGCGGACCCGATCTACGGCGTCGAGCACAGCGGCAATACGCCAGGCGCGGAAACGCTGATTACGCTCAACGGGCCGATCATCAAGGAGCTGAATTTCAACTACACGCAGGGTGTGCTGCGCGACGGCTTCATGCCCAACACGTCGGTCGGCCGCTTCTGGCGGCTCGCCCTGCGCAACATGGCCGGCTTCCTGCTGCACAAGACGGACAAGGGCACGTTCGGCAATACATTTCGCGTCGTTCTCTCCGAAAACGAAGATGCGCTTGGCAAAATCGGCTGGCCCCCGAACAGCGCCGACATGGGCTACGCGGCGGGCGACAACACCGTCACCATTTCCCGCTTCACCGGCGGCCACGTTGTCGTCTCCGTCACCGGCAGCACGCCGGAGGAGATCATGCCCTACCTGGCCGACAGCGTTGCCCACCAGACGAGCTGGGAAATCATCTTTACGGTAGGCAATCTTTCGCTCGGCACCTTGCGCCCGGCGCTTGTTCTCAGTCCGATCCTGGCCGAAGTGATCGCACGCGCCGGCTGGAGCAAGCAGGACGTCAAACGCTATTTGTTCGAGCACGCGCGCATCCCGGCCTGGCGCGTCGAATCCTTCACCGAGAAATGGGCCGATTTCAAAATCGGCTCCTTGAAGCAGCAGGTAAATCTCGGCCGCCTGCCAAAGGTGTTTCACGAATCGGACGATCCGAACCGGCTGGTGCCGATCGTGTTCGACCCCGAGGATTTCATGGTGCTGGTATCCGGCGATCCGTTGCGCACCAACGCCTACACTTTCGCGCATAACGGCTATCTCGGATTTCCGACAGCAAGGAAGATAAATCTGCCAGAAGATTGGGCGAAAAGACTAGGTAATACCAGCCCACACAGAGATTGACAGATGGGCGAAGCAAGGAAGTGGTTCTGTTTTGGTAACTGCCCAGGTAGGGTAACCATCTGAAAAGAAAGTAAGGTTCTTTTTTAAAAAAACTTTTATCCGTTACGGGCAGCACAGAGGCCGCCGATTTGGATTGGCTGCTGGACGCCATTGATAAAAGTCTTTTGCTTCTTTTCTTCAGAAAAGAAGTTCTTTCCTGCCTGTTCTCCCTTTCTCCCTACCTGGGCAGTTACCTTTTTTGAAAAAAAGAAGCAAAAAACTTTTGCTCTTCTTTGCACTTTTTCTTAAGCGCCTGCCGCGTGGCGGAAGCGGATGGGAATCGAACCCACCGCCCGCTATGCGCGGGCCACTGGTTTTGAAGACCAGGGAAGCCACCAGACTTCAAACGCTTCCGTTGGTGGCCTTATCGCACCGGCGCCGCAAAAACCAGCCTTGCCTCAGGCTTGCCCGACGCGGCCGCCTTCCCGTAACACCGCGCCGGCACTTGGAACGGCGACCCTTCATGCGTGGATTGCGAGGCATTCTCAGTATTCTCGGCGTGGCGCTGCTGCCCGCGTTCGCCGCCGCGGCGCCGCGCGTATTCGTGGTCAATTCCAACGACGCCGATATCAGCGTTATCGACCTCGCCACCCACCAGGTCGTGAAAACCATTCCGTTGTTGCGCGAGCCGCACCATCTGGTGCTGAGCCCGGACCACAAATCCCTTGTCGTTGGCGACACGCGCGGCAATTCGCTGTTCTTCCTCGATCCGCGCACCGGCGCGCTGCAGCGGCGCGTTACCGTCAGCGATCCGTATCAATTGCAATATAGTCCCAATGGCAAAATGCTCACCACCGCCGGCCTGGCGCGCAATCAGATCGACATTTACGACGCCGGCACGCTCGCCCTGCTGCATCGCGTGCCGGCGCGCACCATGCCGAGCCACATCGCCTACAGCCCCGACTCAGAAATCGTGTTCGTCAGCCTGCAGGGCACCGACCGGCTGATCGCCATACGCACCGCGACCGGCGCGGTGGCCTGGAACCAGCATGTCTGCAGCACCCCGGCCGGCGTTCTCTGGCTGAACGATCATGTGCTGGT
>DATJOH010000173.1:0-2823 GCA_035507235.1 Acetobacteraceae bacterium | reverse complement strand
GCGCCATCTGGCGCGACCGTTACGGTGTAATTGATGATGCAGGTATTGCGCCGGTCCCACGCGAGTGTCGGCTGCGATTTGCGTGCCAGCACCGCGCGCTTCACCGCGGCCTCGAACGCGCCGAGGCTACCGCGACCGCGTGCGCCACCGCCGGCGCGCGTCGCCACGGCCACGCCGAGTCCCGCATCGTCGGTCGCCGGCCCGAAATGCGAAGCCGCCGGCGCCACGCGCGTTACGGCGCGCGGTGCGCGCGGGCTTGGCGCTTGGGCAATCGTCACGTCCGGCACCGGCAACGGCACCAGATCGGGCGGCACCAGCTTCGGTGGCAGGGAAGGCGGCGGTGGCGGCGGCAACGGCGGCCGCGCGATCTGCACAACACGCAATACGGCCGGCACCAGCTCCTCCACCGTTGCGGATTGCGAAACCAGCAGGGCGATCACCAACGCATGCAGCGCGACCACCAGGCCGAACGACGCCAGGCGCTGCCAGGCCGGTCGCTGCCACTGGGCTGGCACAGGTTCCGCTCCCTATACTCGCCTGGGCGCATGCGAGTCGGTGGCAATGCTAAGGTGAATACCTTAGAGCCATCAAGGCAAAACGCCATGGCGTGCAGACCACAAGATTTTGTGGCTTCAACCGAGTTGTCCACAAGTTTTTGAATCTCGAGTCTTGAGTTCTCTCGCGTCCCGCGCTTAGGCTGACACATCATCTGGTGGTCAGCACGGGTGGGGGACGCAATATGGAGTGGAACGAAGAAACCATTGGAAAGCTCCGGACACTTTGGGCGGAGGGTCTTTCCACGGCCGAAATCGGGCGCCGCATGGGCATTTCCAAAAATGCCGTCGTCGGCAAGGCACATCGCCTCAGCCTGCCCTCCCGACCCTCGCCTATTCGGCGCGACGGCGAGCGCTCCGCCCGCCGGCGGCTGCCGCGGCGGGTGCACGGGCCGACCCTGCCGGCATTGCAGGCGGCCATTACCCCGCTGCCGCAGGAGGCACCCCGCGCGTTGGAACGGCCGCAGCCGGTGCTGCGCGCCGTCTGCCTGCCGCGCCCCGGCGCCCGCAGCACACCCTGCTGCTGGCCGATAGGCGAGCCGGGCACACGAAGCTTCCGTTTCTGCGACGTGGATGCCATTCCTGGCAAACCCTACTGCGACGAACACGCGTCCCTTGCTTACGTGAAGGTGCGCGATCGCCGGGATGAGGTGGCGTAGCGTCGCCGAGCCTTCCGCGTCCGGGGGCGGAGCCCCGGTCGCCGAGGACAATCTCAATCCGCGTGCGACGCCAATTGCGGCGCCAGCACGTAGCGCAGGCCCAGGGAGGGCGGCGGTTCGGGTGGCATGCCGTAGAGGTTTGCCACCACCGTATCCAATTCCGGCGAGGCGGCGCCGAACACGCCGGCGATACGGCCTTCGGTGGCCAGCACGATGTGCAGCCGGTCCAGGTCCACGCGGCCTTTCAGGCGGCCGATCAGGCCCTCGGCGGAGAGGCCTTCCATGGCAGCGTCCAGGATGACCAGTTCCAGCGTACCACGCAGGCAGGCGGCGCGTTCTGCCATGCCAAGCGCCAGGTAGCCGTCCGGCGCCTGTTCCACGCCGAGTCCCGCGGCGGTGAGGTGTCCGGCGATGCGCAGACGTTCGCCGAGGTCGAACCCGACCACCAGGGCGGTGCGAGTGGCATCCGGGGGCAGGGCGTCATTGTCGGTGTCGCGGGTCGGGCGGCGCGCGAGCAGGGCGCCGATTTCGCGGCAGGCTAGGAAGGCCAGCAGCGACGAGAGCAGGACAGTCATCGCATGGCCGCGCCGGTCCATGATGGCGGCGCGGGCGCCGAGCGCCGCCGCGGGCGTGACGCTGGCGGTCCAGGCGAGGTTGCCGACATGCACCGAAACCTCGGTCGGTTCCGGCTGTCCCCAGGCCGGCGGCAGGAATTTGCGATAGGTGCTGGCGAGCCACCCGCCCCCCGGCGCTGCCGCGGTTGCCGCGGTGTGCAGCAGCGCGCAGCCGCTATCGGCGCGCAACGTAACCGCGAGATCGCCACCCGATGCCGAAGCAGCACGCAACGCCGCCGGATCCAGCGCACCGCCGACAAACGCCACCGTTTCGCCGGCATCGTTGGTGATGCCGTGCGCCAGCGCGAGCGTCTTGTCACACCCCAGCAGCATGGCGCGCGTGCCGGATAGCGCGCTGGCCTGGCTGCCCCACCACGGTTTGTCGGCGGCATCATCGGGGGCGGAGGCGGCGATCTGCGCGCCGGTTTTGTCGAGGATCGTCAGGCCGGTGACCGGTACGGCGAGCGGCTCCAGAAGCAGCAGGCGGCTGGTCAGGGCGAGTTTATCGCCGGCGACCTGATCGGCACGGAGCGAGCCGGTGGCGCGCTCGAAACCGCTGAACAGGGTTGCAAGCTGTATTTGCGCGCGTTGCGCGGCGGCGTCGGCGCGCGCGGCGGCCTGTTCCTGTGCCGCGTTGCCCTCGGCGCGCAGCCAGAAGGCGGGCGCCGCAAGAACGAGTCCGACGCTACCCGCAAGGCCAATGCCGCGCGCCACCCAGGCCAAAGCGAACCGAGCGCTGACGAATTTCATGCCGGCACACACCGTGTATTAACTGACCGACAGAAATCTAAGCACAAAAAAGCGACGAATGCTTGATAAAAATGCTGTCGGTCTCGGAAACTTTACAATTGATGCCGCACGCAAGCGAACCAGGCGCGTCCGGCCGCGCCGCCGTTTGGCACGTGCAAGCGGGGCAGCAGGAGCGAGGGCGGTCCGATACGCACCATCCCGCCTTCCAGCAGGACAAGGACACGGCCGGCGCTATCCTCGGTGAGG
>DATJOH010000172.1:0-2400 GCA_035507235.1 Acetobacteraceae bacterium | reverse complement strand
GTGCTGCTGCTGCCGCCGCGCGCCGTTGACGGCGGCGTGTTTGCCGTGTGGGAGGCGGTGGGTGTCGCGCGCCCGGCGGTTGTGCCACCGGGGCCACTCTGTATCGCAGCCGATCTGACCTGGCTCGAACAGGAACATATGGCGCTCCTGCCGCCCACGCTGTTGCGTGCGTTCCGCGACCGGGCAAGGCCGCCGCCGGGGCGGCGCGTCGCCCCGGCGCGACTCTTTGTGCACGGGCTGGGCGAAACGGCGCCGGCCGCGCTTTTGCGGGCGGCGGAGGCTGAAGGCTACCGACCGCTCGATCTGCGCGACCTGGCGCCTCGCGATGTACTGGCGGCATTCGCCGGTGCCACCGCGATCGCCGGCGCCAGCGGACCGGACCTGGATGGCATTATCTTCTGCGCCCCCGGCACCAAAGTTCTGGAGATTGCGCCAGCGGATCGGTTCCTGCCATTTGCCTGGATGATATCGGAAAAGATCGGGCTGCTGCACGCGGTGCTGCCCGGCGGCGCGCCTGCGCGCTTCGCTCGCCTGGCGAGCATGTTACGAAACTGGGAGCCGTAGCGTAATGAGTAAAAGCTTTTTGCTTCTGCCTTTCAAGAAAGAAGACTTCTTTTTTGAAAAAAAGAAGCAAAAAACTTTTATCTGTTGCTTCCAGCCACTAGTTTAATCGGGGAGCCGGACGCTGCCCGAAACAGACAAAAGTTTTTTGGTTCTTTTTTTCAAAAAAGAACCCTTCTTTCTTTGTTTTGTCTGTCAAGGCCGATTGCTGTCAGAGCTCGACCTGCTCCACCGCCACCACTTCCGGCACATAATGGCGCAGCATATTTTCTATGCCGTGCTTCAGCGTCGCGCGGCTGGAGGGGCAGCCGCTGCAGGCGCCTTGCATGTGCAGCCGCACCACGCCGTCGCGATAGCCCCGGAAAATAATATCGCCGCCGTCGCCGGCAACTGCCGGGCGCACCCGCGTGTCGAGCAATTCCTTGATCTGATCGACGATTTCCCGGTCTTCGGGGGAGATCTCTTCGTCGATCTCAGCCGCCTCGCCTTCCAGCACTGGCCGGCCGGCGACGAAATGTTCCATGATCGCGCCGAGCACCTGCGGCTTCAACGCCTGCCAGGCGATCGCCTCGGCCTTGGTGACCGTAATGAAATCATGGCCGAGAAACACGCGCGCGACGCCGGGCAGGGCGAACAGCGCTTGTGCCAGCGGGCTGCGCGTGGCCGTCTCCGGCGCCGCGAAATCAGCGGTGCCCGCCGCCATGACGGTAAGCCCCGGCAGGAATTTAAGGGTGGCCGGGTTCGGAGTGCCCTCGGTCTCTATGAACATGATGCTTCCCTGGAAACAGGACCGCAGTGGTCCTGTCACCTGTATGGGCAGTCAAGCGCCGCGGGGCAAGGCCGGCGAGGACGGTCGTCGGCCGTCGGTCGTCGGTCGTCGGACGGTCACCGGCGACCGACGGACGACGCTATTTCTGCTCCTGCGCCGGCGGGCGGGGGCGGGTGTCGGTAATCATTTCCACCCGGCCGGTGATCTGGCCGCCATCGGCCACCTGCAGGCGGCGGCAGCGCGCGGTGCCGAGCAGCACGCCGGTCTCGCGCACGATCAGATTGCCTTTCACGGTGAGCGTGCCGTCCACCGTGCCCGCGATTTCGGCATCCTCGACCTCCACTTCGCCGCGGAATATGCCGCCTTGGGCCACCGACAGCTCGTGTGCGTGGATCATCGAGGCCTCGACCTGGCCCTCCACCACCAAACGTTCGGCGTCAGTCACCGACCCTTGCACGCTGATGCCGCGGCCGACGACCAGCGTGCGCTTTTCGAGCGAAAGATCACGTGCCGGGCGCGCCATGGCGGGCTGCGGCGGGCGGGGCATGGTGGGCGTCGGTGAGGGCGTTGTTGGGGTCACGGTTGCCGTCGGGGTTGGGGGTGGCGGCACGCCGGGCGTGCTCGGGGTGTTAGGAGGGGCAGCGCCGAAGATGGAGCGGGCCATGGAATTTTCCTTCGTGATCGTGGCGCCGGAGCGGCCGAAAATGCCGCCCGGGGTGGGTTCCGATTTTGTTACGGGATGAAATGGCGGGACGTCCAGGCCATTATCCCCCAATAGGTTTCGTGGTGGGTTTGGCGCGGCGGCCTGAGGCAGGTCGGCCATGGCAGGCTCCTCGTCGGGCTGGAGAGACAGAACAAGCCGCTTTCGCGAGGAAATAGGCCAGGCGCCGGCATTGGAGTCGCAAGCGGCGTTGTCCGCTAGCACGGTCCGCGTCGCCCCGGCCAGCCTCCGCCGGTTGATTAGCGCTTGCTAAACTCTTCGTGACGAGACGCTTCCACCAGGTGAACCATGACCGCCGGCCCCAGCACGGGCAGCAGCAGATTGAGCGGCGGCAGGCTGCCCATGAGCG
>DATJOH010000171.1:0-2572 GCA_035507235.1 Acetobacteraceae bacterium | reverse complement strand
AACTCGGTCACCTGGCAATCGCCGCCGACGCCACGGACGAGGAAGCGTTGCGCTCCGTCGGTGTCCAACACGCCCGCGCCCTCGCCACCGTTCTGCCGGACGACGCCGCCAACGTATTCATTACGCTTTCCGCGCGGGGCCTCAACCCGCATCTCAGCATCATCGCCCGCGGCGAAGCGCCCAGCACCGAAAAGAAGCTGATGCAGGCCGGCGCCAACCGCGTGGTTCTGCCGGCCCACATCGGCGCCGAACGGGTGGCGGAAATGATCCTGTTCCAGGACCTCATGCCCCTGCTCGCCGGCGACACCGAAGTGGATCTGGCGCGCGATTTGCGCCGCCTCGGCCTGGAACTGGAAATTCTCCCAGCCGCCGCCGGCAGCCAATGCGTCGGCCTCAGCGTCGGCGCGCTGGAGCAATTGGCATCGGGCGCCTTTCTGGTGGTCGGCCTGAACCGCGCGGACGGACGCTCGCTCATGCAGCCCGCCCCGGAGGTCATCGTCGAGGCGGGCGACGGCGTGGCGGTGGTCGGGCGGCCCGGCCGGGCGCAGGCCATGCAGAAGCTGTTCTCGGTTTAATCCGCGGTAACTTGGCGGCGCCGGAAAACCTGATCACATAGGCCCGCACGGAAAGGACAAATTCATGCGCCTTGCAGCCATCTGTCTCCTGGCCGCCCTCGCCGCCCCCGCCGCGCGCGCCGCGACGGTCGCGCATCCGGACGCTGAAGACCCGTTCCTGTGGCTGGAAGATGCGCACGGCGCCCGCGCCATGACTTGGGTGAAGCAGCAGGACGCAAAATCGCTCGCCGTGCTGCAGGCCGATCCCCACTACCAGGCTTTCTACCAGCAGGCCCTGGCCCTCACCCAGGCGCCCGACCGCATCCCGCTGCCGCAGCAACTGAACGGCGGCATTTTCAATTTCTGGCAGGACGCCAACCACATACGCGGCATCTGGCGCCGCACCACGCTCGACAGCTACCGCACCCAATCGCCCGCCTGGGAAACCGTGCTGGATGTCGATGCCCTGGCCAAGGCCGAACACGCGAACTGGGTGTACAAAGGCGCGGACTGCCTGGAACCCGGCGAATATCTCTGCCTCATTTCGCTCTCCGATGGCGGCGAGGACGCCGTCACCGAACGCGAATTCGACGTGCGCTACCACGCCTTCCGCCCCGGCGGCTTCGCCCTGCCGCGCGCGAAAATCTCCGTGGACTGGGAGAACGAGAATTCGCTCCTGGTCGCCACCGACTGGGGCCCCGGCTCGATGACCGCGAGCAGCTATCCCTACATCGTCAAGCGCCTGCATCGCGGCCAGGCACTCGCCGACGCCCAGGAAGTCTTTCGCGGCACGCCGCAGGACGAAGGCGTGAACGTCATCGCCCTCACCGACGGCGCCGGCCATCACATCGTTGTCCTGCAGGAAGAACTTGATTTCTTCCGGTCCGCCTGGTTTCGCGTAACACCCACCGGCACGGAACGGCTGGCGCTCCCCGAAAAAATGGAACCGCTCGGCCTCGTCGATGGCCGCCTCGCCATGAAACTCGACCAGGCCTGGACGCCCCCGGGCGGCAGCGAAATTCCCACCGGCAGTATCGCTTCACTCGACCTGTTTACACCCGGCGCAACGCCGGAAATCGTCTTCGCACCAGGGCCACGGCAATCCGTGGACGAAGCGGCCGTCACGCGCGACCAGATCGTCGCCTCGATTTACGACAACGTGCGCGGCAGCATCGTTGCGTTCGCGCCGCACGGCAAAACCTGGCAGGCAACGCGGCTGGCATTGCCCGACAATGTCGCGACCGCCGTCGAATCAACGGAGCTTGCCAGCAACCAGGCATTCCTCGGCGTCACCGGCTTTCTCACCCCGAGCAGCATCTGGCTCGCCGACCTGGCCTCCGGCGCGCCACCGGAGAAAGTGAAACAATCGCCGGCCCGCTTCGATGCCGCCAGCGAAGTCGTCGAGCAATTCCAGGCAACCTCCACGGACGGCACGAAAATACCCTATTTCGTGGTGCGCCCGAAGGACATGAAGAACGACGGCAGCAATCCCACGCTGCTCTACGCCTATGGCGGTTTCGCCATCAGCATGGTGCCGTTCTATTCGCCGGTCATCGGCAAGCTGTGGCTGGAACACGGCGGCGTTTACGTCCTGGCCAACATACGCGGCGGCGGCGAATTCGGCCCCGCCTGGCACGAAGCCGCCCTGAAAACCAACCGCCAGAAAGCCTATGACGATTTCGCCGCCGTGGCGAAGGACCTGATCGCCCGCGGCATCACCAGCCCGCAACATCTCGGCATAGAAGGCGGCTCCAACGGCGGCCTGCTGATGGGCGTGGAATTCACCCAGCATCCCGACCTCTGGCACGCCGTGGTCATCGAAGTGCCGCTGCTGGACATGCTGCGCTACGAGAAAATTGCCGCCGGCGCCTCCTGGGTGGGCGAATACGGCAGCGACAGCGATCCCGCCGTCCGCGCCTTCTGGGAACGCACCTCACCGTACGCAAATCTGCATGCCGATGTAAAATACCCGGAACCCTTCATTTACACGACCACCAAGGACGACCGCGTCGGCCCCC
>DATJOH010000170.1:0-6595 GCA_035507235.1 Acetobacteraceae bacterium | reverse complement strand
AGCCTGAGATGCGCCCCTCCTTGTCCCCTGACGAACTAGCGGGGTCCAGGGCGTCACGCCCTGGTGGGGCTGCGCAGCAGGGGGGCAAAGCCCCCGGTCGCCGAAGGCAATGCCAGACGCCCAGTATCATGGCCGCCGGCCCTCAGGCCCCGGCCAGGACCAGGGGGCAAGCCCCCTGGTCGCCGAGAGCCAACCCTCAGGCCGTGACCTCGCCGCTGGGGCGGCCGCGGCGGTCGGACATGAACTGGTCGAATTCCGCTTTGTCCTTGGCGGCGCGCAGCTTGTCGAGATATTCCTGGAATTCCTTTTGTTCCTCTTCCAGGCGGCGTAATGTTTCGCGGCGGTATTCGTCGAACGCGACATTGCCGCTGGACGGATAGCGGTCATTGTTACGATGCCGGCCGCAGCCCCAGCCGCTGCCGCCGTTCGAGGTGTTGTACCAGCGGCCGCGCGCTTCGTATTTCCAGGCGCGCATGCGGCCACTGCAGGCGAGGAAGATGAGCATGGCGAGGCCGATCGGCCAGCACAGCCAGAATCCCAGGATCGTCAGGGCAATCCAGGCTCCCTTGCCATATTCGTCGAGGCGTTCAGCGATCGGCATCGGACGGCTCCCGTGTAAATGTAAAACACATTAACATGATGGGACGGTCTCCCCGCTCCGTCAAGTGGTCACGACGCCGAGCGACTGCAAATAAATCAGCAGCCCGGCTTCGAGGAGTTCTTCCGGCGCCATGGGGGTTTTGCGGCGCGCGCCGCCATGTCCGCCGATGAAGAGCGATGCGATGCCGTGGGAAAAGGCCCAGATATGCAGGGCAACCATGAGGATCGGTGGGCGGCGCTGGTCGGGCAGTGTGGCGATTACCGCTTCCGCGGCGCCGCGCAACACGGCGAAGGCGCGGTCGCTGGCGGCGGTGAGATCGGCATTGTCGTCGAGTGGGGCGCCGGGTTCGAACATGGCGGCGTAGGCGGCGGGTTCGCGGCGCGCGAAGGCGAGGTAGGCGCGGCCGCAATTCTCCAGCGCGCGCACCGGGTTCGGACGGCCGTTGTTCCAGGCCGCGGCGAGGTCGCTGGCGAATTGCACGAAGCCCTGGCGGGCGACTTCGGCGAGCAGGGCGTTGCGGTCGCGAAAATGCCGATACGGGGCCGCGCCGGAGACGCCGACCAGGCGCGCAACTTCGGCAAAGCTGAAGCCGCTTGGCCCATGTTCGCGTATCAGGCGAAGGGCGGCCTGCACCATGGCCTCGCGCAGATTGCCGTGGTGATAGCCACGTTCGGAGCGGTCGCCGCGGAACGTCATGTGAATAGGCTTTACATGAGGCGGCGGCGGCGCGCCAGACTCGAGCGCGCGGGCTTCGCCCGTTTCGACTTCATCTAGAATACGCAAGCGGAATCACGAAATTGGGATTAACCTGTCGGCCATGATGTGGCTAAGGTCGCGTCGTGGTTCACGTAAGCGATAAGTAGTTTACGCGCGCTGCACGAAAATCACGGAAGGAAACACAACCATGAAGACAATGACGATCCTCTGCGCGGCGACCGCCGCCGGTGCCCTGGTTGGCGCGAGCAGCCCGGCCAGCGCCTGTCCGCGCAGCAACATTGTCGGCACGTGGACGGATTCGCTGGGAAGCACGGCGATTTTCACGAACACCAAGGGCGGCACCGCGACGGCGCCGGCCGTGATTTGCACCAAGACCTACATTGTGAAGGTCGATAAGCTGAATTCGAAGGAAGGCGTGTTCACCGGCAAGGTATCGGGATGCCCGACCGCCAAGGCGACACTGAAATATGAAGCTGGATCCTGCACCGTGGCGACCGGACCGCTCGTCATCAAGGGTCAGGGCAAGATTCAGGACACCTGGACGAAGCAATCCGGCGCGGTGGAGCGCCGCCACCCGGCACAATCGGATGATCTGTCGAGCGGGCTGAAGTAATTGGCCAGCCACCCCCGCGCGGCGGCGCCGCGCGAGGGTGGCGCAGCCGTTACGGCGCCAGGCCGAACACCTCGACGGTCTTGTACCCCGGCACATAGACCCTGCCGTTTGCCTCCATCGGAGTCAGAAACGGATTGCCCTGGCCGCCATTGCTCCAATTACCCGTGTTGGCGGTAAAGATCGGCGTGCCAAGCGCCGCGGCGTCATAGGCCTCGATTTCGATCGGCGAACTGCGGCGGATCAGCCAGACGATCGCCGTGCCAGGTGCCGTGCCATTGGAAGAAACGATCGGCAGCGATCCGCCATAGCCGGCAAAGCTGGTGCCGGTGTTGGCTTGCGTCAGACCAGGTGTCGCGCCGGTGGTAACGGTGAAGGCATGCAAAGCGTCGCTGTCCCCCTGAATATAGAGGGTGGGGCCATTCGATGCGTTCGCGTAGGCGGGTCCACCCCACAGGCCGGAAAGTTGCACGATTTGCAACGCGCCGCCGTTGTTTGGCTTCAATCCACCGAGATTGTCGCTGTTGAGCAGGAACAGGTCCCCCGACTTGCCCATGGCGGCGGCGAGGTTCGGCCCGGTCTGGCCGGCGACCGGCGGCAGCAGCATGACACCTCCGGAGCCGAAATCCACGTCATTGGCGTTAAGCTGGTTATAGTTGGAATCAGTGAAGCGGCCTTTCACCTTAGCCAGGTCCGGCGGCAGACGAAGTACGCTTTCACCCCAGTCGTAAGCACCATGACCCTCGAAGGCGCCGTTACCGGTCACGACATAGACATTGCCGCTGGGATTGATTGCCGGCGCGAAGCCAGTCATCCAGATGCTGGCAAGCTCCTCGCCATGCGGTGTCTCGATGGTGTGAAACGCGTTTTTCAGCTTCAAATTGGTATTGTAGCGCAACAGCCAGCCCGTGATGCGATCGGAATTATTATCGCAATGCGAGCCGATGCCCATATAGATCGAGCCGTTATTGTAAGCGAGGCTCGCACGGTTCCACTGATTTTGTGGGTCAAACGACACCGTCGCGCCGTTGCTAAGCGTCGCGGAGGGCGCCACAAGCACCGCCGGCTTTACATCCAGACCAGTACCGATATCGAGCGCGTGCAACTGCGTTTCGAAATTGCCCTTGCTGGGCTCGGTCGCCGCAACGACATACAATGTTGCCGCGTTGCTGCCGGTCCGCAGCAGTACCGGCGTTGAGGATATGCCATATTCGGGCACAACGTCGCCGCACCCGACATCGTTTGAATTCTGCGCGGTGCCGAGGCTGACCTGCCACAGCACGCTGTAGGTCTGCGCGTCGAAGGCGTAGACCGTATTATGGCCGGTCGCGATGATCAGCACATCGTGTGTCGTGCCGTCCGGCATGACGAAGCCCGAAAGCAGCAGCGGCTGCGCAAACACGTTGCCATCCACCTTCAGCTTTGCGAGCAGACCAAAATTCGCCGACGCAACGCTGGCGGTCGTGAGGTCGGTTTCGGTCGGATTCCAGCCAGTACGGTAATTATCGTAATGATAAAGCGTGACATCGATCGGCGAGCCGCCATACGACTTCCTGAGGCCGGCCGGTGCATTGGCAAGCAGTTGCGCCGGCGGCAATTTACTGATGGGCGCCTTGGAGATCGGCTTGGTTGTCTTGAGCGCCGTCGCGCCACTGGCGGTTGCGGCAACTGGCGGCGCGGCAAGCAGAAACCAGCCGAACGCCGCGGCGCCGGCAAAACGTAGCGAAACTCGATGCATGAAAATCAATCTCCCCTGGCCACGGCACCGGTCGCGGGCCCGCGGCGATAGCTTGTCATAATGGTGGCCGCGGCCTTCGTCATCAGGTTCTTGTCCGCCGCTTCGTTGGTCTGGCCGCGCGATGACGCGCCGGTGGGAACCGCCTCCTGAACAAGCTGACATGCCTGGGCGCCTCGCCCGCGTTTTCGCGGGCAAGGCGTCCGCATCAGGGCGTCAGACCGAACACACTCACTGTCTGAATGCCCGGAACATAGACGCGGCCGTTTGCCTCCATGGCCGTCAGAAACGCATTGATCCAGTTGCTCTTGTTCCAGGTGCCGACATTGGCGGCGAAAATTGGTGCGCCGAGCGTCGTTGCGTCATATGCTTCGAGTTCCAGCGGCATGCTGCGACGTATCACCCAGACGATCGCCGTGCCCGGTGTTGCTGCATTTGATGAAACGATCGGAATGGAACCGCCGGGACCGGCGGAGCTGGTGCCGACGTTGGTGGGCGTCAGGCCCGGATTAGCTCCCGTGGCGACGGAATAGGCGCGCAGATTATCATAGTAGGTCTGGACGTAAAGCGTGGGCCCATTCGATGCATTGGCATAGGCGGGCCCTCCCCAAAGGCCGCTTAATTGCAGTGTCTGCAGGGCGCCGCCATCATTGGGTTTCAAGCCACCCAGACTATCGGCATTAAGCAGGAACAGCGTTCCCGACTTGCCCAAGGCGGTGGCAAGATTTGGGCCGGTCTGGCCCGCCACCGGCGGAATGAGCATGACACCGCCTGAACCAAAATCGCCGTCAGTATCGTTCAGCGCCTGGTAATTGGAGTCGGTGAAACGCCCATTCACCTTGCCGAGGTTGGGCGGCAGGCGAAGTACGCTCTCACCCCAGTCGTGGCCGCCGTGGCCCGCAAAATCGCCGTTTCCCGTTACCACATACACGCGCCCGCTCGGGTCGATGGCGGGGGCGAAGCCGCTCATCCAGATGCCGGCCAGTTCAAGACCCGTGCTCGGCGTTTCGATCGTGTGAAACGCAGCCTTCAACTTCAGATTCGTGTTGTAACGAAGTAGCCAGCCTGTAATATTGTTTATAACGTTATCGCAGTGGGAGCCGATGCCGATATAAATCGAACCATTATTGTAGGCGAGGCCGGCACGGCTATATTGATTGCGCGGATCGAATGAAAGCGTGGAGCCGTCGGCAATCTGCGCTGAAGCTGCAATGACCGTTGGTGGCTTGACATCCTGCCCAGTGCCTATGTCGAGCGCATGCAGCTGCGCCGCGAATGTTCCGCTGCTCGGCTCAGTGGCCGCAACGACATAGAGCGTCGCCGCATTGACGCCGCTGCGCACGAGCGCGGGGGTGGAGGTAATGCCATATTCGGGAATGATGTCACTGCAGCCGATATCGGCCGAACTTTCGGATGGGCCGAGATTGACATGCCACAACACGTTATAGCTCTGAGCATCGAATGCATAGACACTGTTATGCTCGGTTGCAATGATGAGCACATCATGTGTGGTGCCATCCGGCATCACGAAGCCCGAGAGAAGCAACGGCTGCGCATACACGGTGCCGTCCACGCTGAGCGTCGTGAGCAGGCCAAAATTCGCCGATGCCACGCTTGCCGGCGTCAAATCGGTCTCGGTTGGATTCCATCCGGTCCGATAGTTATCGTAATGATAGAGCGTGACATCGGTCGGCACGCCGCCGTAGGATTTCCTCAGGCCGGCTGCGGCGTTCGCAATCAGCCTGGTCGGCGGCAGCGTGCTTACCTGCGGCGCGGACAAGCTTGGATGGTGCTTGAGCGGCGTGAATCTGCCAGCTTCCGCCGAACCGGCGGCAGCGACAGCCAGGGCGCAGCCGAGCGCCGCAGCGACGGCGAGACGTGACGCAGCCTTATACATGGAAAATAGTGCTCCCCTGGCCATGGCGCGGGTCGCGCGCACACCGCCATTGGAATAGGATAGACGCGACGGCCGCCCTCGTCTTTAGGTTGCCCGCCATGCGCGCACCACCGGTCCATCGATTTGCATAAGATTTTCGTGATGGGGCCGCGGGGCGCCGCGCGATCCGCACTGGCTGCGCAGCCGCGCCGCATTGCGCACATCGCAAGCGCCCTCCTCGATGTGCTGCTGCCGCCGCACTGTCCTGCCTGCGGGGACGAGGTCGCACTCCAAGGGACGATATGCGCGAGCTGTTTCGCCAGCCTTACTTTCATCACCAGGCCTCTCTGCGTCGTCTGCGGCCTTCCCTTCGCAAGCCTTGGCCTTGCGGGCCGCGAAAGTACGTGCGGGCGCTGCCTGGAAACGCCGCCACCCTGGCGGCAGGCGCGCGCCGCGCTGCTCTATGACGACGCCTCGCGGCGACTCATTCTTCCCATGAAACATGCGGATCGGCAGGAAAATGCCGACATCCTCGCCGCCCATATGGTCCGCGCCGGCGCCGCCTTGCTGACGGAAACCGACCTGCTGGTGCCGGTGCCCTTGCATCGCGCGCGGCTGTTCCGTCGCGGCTTCAACCAGGCGGCGCTCCTCGCGCGAACGATCGGGCGGCGCGCCGCCCTCCCCGCCTGCCTCGATGCGCTCTGCCGCATCCGGCCGACGCACATGCTTGGCACCCTCACCGCCGCCGAACGCGCCGCGGAACTGGCAGGCGCCTTCGCCTTGCGCATCGCCCGGGCGGACAGAATCGCCGGGCAACGCATCCTGCTTATCGACGATGTGCTGACATCCGGCGCCACCGCCGGTGCGTGTGCGCGAACGCTGCTTGACGCCGGCGCCCGCCATGTCGACGTGCTGGTGGCCACCCGCGTGCCGGACCCGCGCTGGCGGGATACACGATCTTGAGGAACTACCTTTGGCGACCGTCGAAATCTACACCCAGCCCTGGTGCGCCTACTGCGCCCGGGCAAAGCGCCTGCTGGAAGGCAAAGGCATTCC
>DATJOH010000169.1:0-2975 GCA_035507235.1 Acetobacteraceae bacterium | reverse complement strand
GGAATGCGAAATCCGCTTTCGTGATGGAGGAGCTTTGACGGGAAGCCGAAGCGCGCGGGAAAATGGATCGTGAAGACGCCGCGCACCGTACGCAGGCGGGTGCCGCGAGAACGTAATGGACCTTCGACCGAGGGCCGCATCCTGCATGCCGCGGAGAATTTGTTTGCGCGACATGGTTTCGATGGGGTGAGCATCAACCAACTGGCGGCCGAAGCCAAAGTTACGATCGGCGCCCTCTATCACCATTTCTCGAGCAAGGAGGCGCTGTACGCCGCCGCAACGAAACGGGTATTTACCGCGAAATCGCACCCTCCGCCGGAGGTGTTGCAACCGAAAGGCACGGCGCGCGCACGCCTGGTCAGACTGGTGGCATGGTTCGTGGGCGCCATGGTTTTGGACCGGAATTTCGGGTTGCTGCTGCGGCGCGAATTCATGGACCCACGACCCAGCACGCCAGCGCTGGCAGGGGAGGATATTTTTGCGGCGCAGCTGACATTGTGCCGGGATCTGCTGGGGCAGTTGCTGCCCGGCGCCAATTCGGATGAAGCAGTGGCCATCATGCTCGCCCTGCTCTTCGGCTTCACGAATATGAAGGGCCTGCGCGCCGTGCTGCCTGGGATCGGGAAGGATTTCGGCCGGCCCGAGGTGATTGCGGAACGCGTGGTGGGACTGCTCGTGCACGGGCTGCGGGTGCGCAAAGCCGCGCGCCGATAACCGGCATTATCGCACGCCTATCAGGTTTTGACCCACGCGGGGGCGGTGCGGTTGCCTTGCGCGGCGTAGGCCGGGTGAACGCAATCCTCGAGGATATCGAGGCGGTCGGCACGGGGGGTCCATCCGAGTTCCTCGCGCGTGCGGGGACAGCGCGTGCGGCTGCAGGCGGAAAATACGATAGGACCGGTGAATTTGTCCCAAACCTCGACGGACTCGCCAACCGTGACGCTACGCGTGCCGACGCCGAGGCGGCGGGCAATGGCTTCGGCCATCATGCGATTGTTCAATTCGCCGGAGACCGCGTGATAGAGTGCACCCGCCGTGCCGCGGTCGATGGCACGGCTATAGATGTCGGCCAGATCCTCGACATGCACATTGGAGTAGAGATTGAGGCCGCGGCCGACATAGCAGACAGCGCCGGTGCGGGCAGCCGAATGATACATATCGAGAATATAACGGGCGCCGCCATTGCCCCAGATCAGAGGGGGACGGATGCACATGGCGCGCATGCCGTTGGCACCGGCGGCACGCACCATGTTTTCCACCCCGAGCCGCGGCGCGATCTGGCGGCGGGGCGTGAAAATATCGTCCTCAGCGAAACTGCGTTCGTCCCAGTCGCCATCCGTGCGGATGGAAAGCAGGCTGGTGCCGCCAGTGAAAATAAAGATCTTGCCGGTACCGCGAAACGCATCGAGGAAGGCGGAGACGACCCGGCGCTCCTCATCCAGCATGAGTTGGGCCGCCCAGACAATGGCGTCGAACGGGGCGACGAGAGAGGCAATGGCGGCACTATCGGCGAGATCGCCGATCAGCGACTGGGCACCAAGGGCGGCAACCGCCTGTGTACTGGCGGGTCCGCGCACAAAGGCGGTGACGGTGTGGCCATCCGCCACGAGGCGGGCGGTGACGTGACCGCCGACATAGCCGGTTGACCCGAATACGAGTATTTTCATGGATCCCTCACGGCAAGTTTATTGGTTCGCCAGCTTATTGGTTCATACCCGGCTTATGGATAGAGGCTTTTCCATTCGACGCCAACCCTGGAAAGTTGCCCTGGAGTTGTCCTTATGACAGGCAGTTGCATGCAGCATCCGTGGGGCCACGCCGAAGAACGGCCGGACGATTGCGCCCTGATCATGGCCGATACCGGAACCGCGCGCAGTTATCGCCAGATGATGCGCAATGCCAACCGACTCAGCCATTGGCTGATCGGTCTCAGCTTACAAGAAGGCGCATCCATTGCGCTGTTGATGGAGAATTGCTGCAGCTATTTTGAGATTTGCTGGGCGGCGAAAAATGCCGGACTTTATTACGTCTGTATTCCGCGGCAGGCGAGCGTGGCGGATGCACGATATATGCTGGAGAACAGCGGCGCCAAAGTGCTGTTTGCCTCGGCCGCCCTGGCGAAGACGGCGCAAGCAGTGTGCGCGGAAATGAGCACGGCGCCGAGTCTGTTGCTTGTGATGGGGGACACAGCGGAGGCAGCGAATTACGGGGCGGAAATTGCGCTGCTGCCGGGCGAACGGCCGCCGGCGCGGCGGCGCGGCGCTTCGCTGCTATATTCGTCCGGCACGACAGGGCGGCCTAAGGGCATCAAGGTAGCGCTGGGGGATGAGGCGCCAGAAATTCCGCCTTTGCGGCATACAATGCTGGTGGCGACGTATGGCTACGGGCCGGACGTGCGGCTGGTTGTGCCCGGACCGTTCTATCATACTTCGCCACTACGGTTCTCCATGCATGTGCATCGGGCTGGCGGATGCGTAATCGGATTCGAGAAATTCGATGCGGAAGCGACGCTACGCGCCATGGCGCGCTGGCGGGCGACGCATGCGCTGCTGGTGCCGACCATGATGATACGCATGCTGAAACTGCCCGAAGCCGTGCGTGGCGCGTTCGATCTTTCGGCCTTGCGATATGCGATCCATCAAGCAGCCCCCTGCCCCGTCGCCGTGAAGGAGGCGATGTTCGCGTGGTGGGGGCCAATTATTCATGAAATGTATGGCGGCACTGAAGGGATTGGGCAGACGGTGATCGGGCCAGAGGAATGGCTGCGGCACCGCGGATCGGTAGGGCGGGCGCCGCCGGGGGTGGAATTGCACATTGTCGGCCCGGACGGCGCGGCACTGGGGCCGCATGCGGACGGGCTGATTTACATGTATAATGGGCGCCGCTTTGAATATCTGGACGATCGGGACAAAACGGCTCAGGCGCATCATCCGAAAGGGTGGGCCACGCTGGGTGATATCGGACATGTGGACGAG
>DATJOH010000168.1:0-3087 GCA_035507235.1 Acetobacteraceae bacterium | reverse complement strand
CGGCGTTGCGTTCGCCAAGGGCGTCGCGAAAAAGCTCGCGGGCTACGAGGAAGCGGGCTTCGGCGCGTTGCCCGTTTGCATGGCGAAAACGCAGTATAGTTTTTCCGCGGACCCGTCGCTGCTCGGCGCGCCGGAGGACTTTACCTTGCCGGTGCGCGATGTGCGGCTGTCGGCTGGCGCGGGATTTGTCGTGGCACTCTGCGGCGATGTCATGACCATGCCGGGCCTGCCACGCGTGCCGGCAGCGAATAGCATCGGGCTTGGGGCGGATGGCGAGATTGTGGGATTGTTCTAATACAATAGGAAGGAAGAAGTGTTCTTTTTTGAAAAAAAGAACCAAAAAACTTTTATCTGTTGCGGGCAGCGGTAATGCTACTTGTTTGGCCCCGCTGCCACGGCCAAAAGTCAAAAGTTTTTTGTTTATTTTTTTCAAAAAAGAAATGCTTCCTTTCTGAATTGTTTCATTACTGCTGCCCTGCCATTGTCGCAAAGGTGACTTGAATGGACGCACCGCGTTTCGGCATCTGGGCCCTTGTTTCCGGCGCCACCGGATCCCTCTTTCATCCGGACGATCTGCCCGACGCGAGTTGGGAACGCAACAAGCGCCTGGTGCTGGAGGCGGAGGCGCTTGGCTTCGAAAGCACGCTGCTCGCCCAGCATCTGTTCCATGTACGCGATGATGCCCGCGATCAGTTGGAAACCTGGACATCCTGCGCCGCGCTCGCGGCGCTCACCGATCGCATTGAACTCATCGCCGCCATCAAGCCCGGGCTGTTCCATCCCGCTGTTCTCGCTAAGATGGCGACCGAAATCGAGGAAATCAGCCACGGACGTTTCGCGATCAACCTCGTGAACGCCTGGTATATGCCGGAATTTCAACGCGCCGGCCTGCCCTTTCCGCCGCATGATGCGCGCTATGCATACGGCACCGAATGGCTGCGCATATTCCGGGCGCTGAGCGCGGGCGAGACGGTTTCCTGCAAGGGAGAGCATTTCGCGATCGATGAATTGCGATTGCGCCCGGCCGGCCGTTACCGGCCGCGCCCGGTGATTTATGCCGGCGGCGAATCGGAGCCGGCGCGGGCACTCGCCGCGGAACTGGCGGATGTGTGGTTCATGAACGGCCAGAGCCTCGAGAAAATTGCGGCGCTGATCGCCGATGTTCGCGGCAGGCCGCGGCACGGGCCAGCATTGCGGTTTGCCATGTCCGCGTTTGTCATCGCGCGTGATACCGATGCCGAGGCCACCGCCGCACACGATGCCGCCCTGGAGTTGGCGCGTCAGGACGCCCCACTGCTGCAGCGCACGCTCGCGGCCGCCGATCCAGCGAATGTGATGTTCAAGCCGTTGGGCGGCGGCGAGGCGCCGCAGATCGGCACCAATGGCGGCACCGCCGCTGGTCTCGTCGGCAGTTACGATACGGTCGCCGCACGCATTTGCGATTTCTGGATGGCTGGTGTGGAACTTTTCATGTTGCAGTTTCAGCCCTTCGAGGCGGAAATGCGACGGTTTGCGTCCGAGGTGCGGCCCCGCGTGGCACGACTCATCGACGTCACGCATCGACATTAACAGCAGGCGCCATGTCAGAAGGCGCTTGCGTGATGCCGGGCCCCGGCGCAGCATGCGCCAAACGACCGGCGCGACAATGCCGGCGCACAACCCGGGCAGGAAAACATGATCCCGACCGACCGCAGACAGTTTCTGCACATGCTTGGCAGCGGCGCACTGGCCGCAACGTTGCCCGCCTCCATTGCGCGCGCCCTGGAAATACCTGCGCATAACAGCACGGGCACAATCGCCGATGTGGAGCACATCATTATCCTGATGCAGGAGAACCGATCATTCGATCATTATTTCGGTACCCTGGCAGGTGTGCGTGGCTTCGGCGACCCGCGACCGGCCATCCTCGCAAATGGCAATCCGGTCTTCTATCAGCCGGATGATGCCTCTTACGTATTGCCGTTCCATCCGACGGCGGCCGATCTCGGCCTGCAATTCCTCGCCGATCTGCCGCACGACTGGGCCACCACGCACACGGCGTGGAATGGCGGCTTCTACGATCAATGGGTGCCGGCCAAGGGCCCGATTTCCATGGCCTATCTCACGCGCGCGGACATTCCATTTCATTACGCGCTGGCCGACGCGTTCACCATATGCGATGCCTATCACTGCTCCTTGCTGGGGCCGACGGATCCCAACCGCTATCATCTGTGGACCGGCTGGGTCGGCAATGACGGCACCGGCGGGGGCCCGGCGTTGGATAACAGCGGTGAGCATTATTCGTGGAGCACTTATCCCGAAAAATTGCAGGCGGCCGGCATCACCTGGAAGATTTATCAGGATATCGGCTTTGGCCTCGGGCCCTCCGGCGACTGGGGCTGGGCAATCTCTGATCCGCTGATCGGCAATTACGCAGATAATTCGCTTGTGTTCTTCACCCAGTATCAGACCGCGCCGAGCAACTCGCCACTTTATCAGAATGCGTTGACCGGCACGAACGTCGCCGTCAGCGGCACGCTATTCGACGAATTGATCGCCGACATCACCGCCGGCGCCCTGCCGCAGGTCTCCTGGGTCGTCGCGCCGGAAGGGCTCAGCGAACATCCGAACTGGCCGGCAAACTTCGGCGCCTGGTATGTGAGCCAGGTGCTGGACGCACTAACAGCCAATCCAACGGTCTGGAGCAAAACGGTACTTTTCCTTCTCTATGATGAGAATGACGGGTTCTTCGACCATATGGTCTCGCCGACGCCGCCGATAAGCGATGCATACGGCGCGTCTACCGTTTCGATCGTTAATGAGATTTTTGCCGGCAACAGCGAATATATGGCCGGCCCGTTCGACCATACCTCGATCATCCGCTTCATCGAGCAGCGTTTCGGCCCGAATAACCCGGCGCTGAGTGAGCCGAACATCACGCCATGGCGCCTCATGGTGTCGGGCGATCTCACCTCGGCCTTCAATTTCCGCAACCCGAACGATGTTTTGCCCAATTTGCCGTCCACCACGGCCTACCAGCCGCCGGATGCGCTCCGCCACCCCAGCTACACGCCCGTGCCGCCCACCACGCAGGCGCTGCCGGCCCAG
>DATJOH010000167.1:0-2855 GCA_035507235.1 Acetobacteraceae bacterium | reverse complement strand
TCAGGGCGTTTAGCACGAAGGCGCTGCCGGTCTGGCGCTGGCAGTCTGGCGCTGGCAGTCGCGGCAGTGGCAGCAATGCACGATGAGGGGCGCGGTTTCGAGACGGTAACGGACCGCGCCACAGGCGCAGCCGCCTTCGCTTGGGTTAAACGTCATGCGGCGGAATCCTCGATGCGGTGCGGTCAGCGCCGGGCGCGTAACGGGGCGATTGGTTCGGCTGGCCGGCCGACATCATTTCTGGGCCGGCGAGTCAGTGTTATCATCGTTGGCAAGATGCAATGCCCATTCTGGCGCGTTCTTGTGCAGGCAAGGCTTAATTTCCGCGTCGGAGTCCTTGGCGGTGATGGTGCGTGTTGCCAGATTGTAGAGCTTGTAAACGAACGGGCAGGCTGTGCCGTGCGCGGTGCCCCAGACGGCGACGGCGCGGTCGCCGTTGTCGAGAAAATGCCAATTCCAAAGCATGGCGCTGGAATCGCGAAAGATAATGCGGCCGCGGCGGAAAAATACCAGGAACAGCGGATAGGGGGTGGCGGCGTTTACGTAATAATCCTCGGTCCAGACGACAGTCTGGCGGTCCTTGGCGATGGTGATGTGCGAGAAGCCGGCCTGGCTGTTCCAGGCATTTCTGCGTGCATCACCGCGCAGCTTTTCGACGATCTGGCTGCCGTCGCTATAGAGGATGTGGAGGTTGCCGGTGGTGGTGCGGCGGTGCGTGTTCGGATCGGTGTCGCCGGGGTCGGCGTAGGCCTTGACGATGGTGCGCGTCGGCCCGGCGAGGAAGGCGAACTGGCGTTGGTGGGCGGCCTCGGCGCGCGAAAGCAGCGTTCGGTGGGTCTGGGCGTGAGCGGCCACCGAGAGGCTGAGGGCCAGAAATCCGACGCAGGCGCCGAGCCTCATTCCACGTGCTCCTGGCGGGCGTTACAATTTCCGTACCTGCGGCAAACCGAGCGAAGCTGCCTGCTTCGCCAACGCCGCATCGAAGGTGCGAAAGCCGGCGGTGGGCGCGGCGGCGGCGACGTGGAGCGCGTCCGCGAAATCCATCCCGGCCTCGTACAGATCGAGCGCCTGCCCCAGCGCGGCTGGTTGTTCGACGGTGACTGTGTTTTGGCCGACGAAAGTGCGGAGCGCGGCCGTAATGGCGGTCGGCGAATAGCGGTAGGCGCTGCGGAGCGCCCATTCGCATTCCAGCGCGACAGTGAGGGCGAGCCAGACAGCTTCGCCATCGATCAGCGAAGCGGCGCGGGCGGCCTGGTCCGGGTCGTCGCGCACCAGGTAGCGGACGACAACGTTAGTATCGACCGCGAGCATGGCGGGCGCGGGCTTCGGTTTCGGTGGCTTCGTGCATTTCCTCGATCGTCAGGGGGCGGCCAATCGGCGAGGGCGCAAGGATGCCGAAGGCGGCGCCGCGGGCGGTTTCGGGGAAGGGCGTGGCGGCGCGCAACAGGATGCCGTCCGGCGTCTCCTCCACTTCCAGCACCTGGCCTGGGCGCCAGCCGCGTTTGTCGCGTAGCGAAGCCGGCAGGATGACTTGCCCTTTTGTTGAGAGGCGCGTCGTGGCCATTGCAGTGCTCGCTGTAAGACAGAAGTAAGATAGGGAGTCCAGCCGCGCAGCGCTAGTGACGCCGGCGGCACGCCGGTGGGTGTCCAGGGGGCAAAGCCCCCGGTCGCCGAAGGCAACCCTTGTCTTTGCAGGGGGTGGCGGCTATAGGCCCGCCCTTCGTTCGCGCGTCCGGGCCTGGAAGGGCATGCCCGGCCGCGACTATCGTGCTGGGCGCCGTGCGCCCCTCATAGCGCGATCCAGACCGTAGGAGACCGCAAATGCCCAAGCTGAAGACCAAGTCCTCCGTCAAGAAGCGATTCAAGATTACCGGCACGGGCAAGGTGCTCGCCGGGCCGGGCAAGAAGCGGCACAATTTGTCGGCGCGCAGCCAGAAGGCGAAGCGCAGCAATCGCGGCAGCCAGACGCTGACGCATGCTGACGGGCTGACCGTCAAGCAATGGACGCCGTACGGCCTGTAACCCGCTTCCTGAGGAGATAGATCATGGCACGCGTGAAGCGGGGCACTACCACCCACGCCCGGCACAAGAAAGTTCTAGAGCAGAGCAAGGGCTTTGTCGGCCGCAGCTCGACCAATTACCGCATTGCGCGGGAGCGGCTGGAGAAGTCGCTGCAGTATGCCTACCGCGACCGGCGGGTGAAGAAGCGCGAGTTCCGGGCGCTTTGGATCCAGCGCATCAATGCCGCGGTGCGGGCGCATGGGCTGACCTATAGCAAGTTCATTGCGGGGCTGGCGAAGGCTGGGATCGAGATCGACCGCAAGGTGCTGGCGGCGCTGGCGTATGACGATGCGGCGGCGTTCGAGGCCATTGTCGAAAAAGCTAAGGCCGCTCTCGCGTAAGAGCCCATCCGTAAAGTCGCTCTGGCGGCCATCTGACGGCGATTTCCTGCGCTCCGGTGCTCACGGCCCAAATGGCCGCTCCGCTCCGGTGCTCGCAAATCACCGCCAGCTGACTCGCCAGAGCGACTTTCCGAACGGGCTCTGCGGCCAACAAAGCGACCAGAATTTGGGGGATCGGCGTTTACGCCGATCACCGTCTCCCCCAATCTTACTTACTCGTTACGCGATATAGCGTTGCGATCGGCACGGCCGCGATTTCGCGCAGGCGCGGCGGCAAGGGGCCGATATCCGCGCCGAAATGCATGACCAGCACGTGGTTGAATTTCCGCGGCCAGCCTAGCCAATAGATGTGACCGCCATGGCCGTAGGGCGGGGGTCCGCCGGGCGGGTCCAGGCGGGTCGCGCCGTCGCGCAATTGCTGCGGGGTGATGGTGCGGCTGTTGGGCGAGGCGGCGG
>DATJOH010000166.1:0-4720 GCA_035507235.1 Acetobacteraceae bacterium | reverse complement strand
CGGCCTGCTGGAGGATGGCCGCCTGGTGCAGCGGCCGCCGTTTCGCGAACCGCACCACAGCGCCAGCCAGGCGGCACTGGCCGGCGGCGGCAGCCGCGCCAAACCCGGCGAAGTCTCGCTCGCCCATCGCGGCGTGCTGTTTCTCGACGAACTGCCGGAATTTCCCCGCCCAGTGCTCGAAACATTACGCCAGCCGCTGGAATCCGGCCATACCACGGTCAGCCGCGCCGCCGCCCACATCACCTACCCCGCGCGCTTCCAACTGGTTGCCGCCATGAATCCCTGCCGCTGCGGCCATCTCGGCGAAGCCGGCCGCGAATGCGGCCGCGCCCCGCGCTGCGGCGAGGATTATTTATCGCGCCTCAGCGGCCCCTTGCTTGATCGCATCGATCTCACGGTTTACGTGCGGCCCGTGGCCCCCACGGAATTGTCCCGCGCCCCACCCGGCGAGCGCAGCGACATCGTCGCCGCCCGCGTCGCCGCCGCGCGCGCCATGCAGCGCGCCCGTGCCGGCCCCGGCATGCAAGCCACCAATGCGGAACTCGACGGCGGCCGCGTGCTCATGGCGCCGGACGCCCGCAAACTCGCCGAATACGCCTCGGAACGATTGGGCCTCTCCGCCCGCGGCTTTACCCGCGTGCTGCGCGTCTCCCGCACCATCGCCGACCTCGCCGGCGCGTCCACGGTGCGCCGCCAGGACGTGGCCGAAGCACTCGCGTTTAGGCAACGAATACCGGGGCGAGCGGAGGTAATGCACGCGCCGGCGGTCGCGGTGCGGTGATGGCGTAAAGGAAGACTTCTTTTTTGAAAAAAAGAAGCAAAAAACTTTTATCTGTTACGCGCGGCACCGATTCCGCCCATTGCGCCCATTGTTGCGAGCCAAATTCAAAAGTTCTTTGCTTCTTTCTTTCAAGAAAGAAGAACCTTCCTTTCTGAAGGCCAAAAATTCCCTAGCTTTCGCGGCCTAGTCGTTCCAGCCCCAGCCACTCGTACAGCAAAACGATCGGATCAGCTGCAATGTAGCCCGCGTAAGCCCAGTCCCGCCTGGTCAGCCGCCAGGGACGCGGCAGCGTGGCCAAAATACTCTTGAAAGTCCGCACCGCCGTCCCGGCCGGCAGATTGCGCCGCAAGCCACAGCGCCGGCCCGGCAGCCCGAAGGCCGCGAAGTCGATGCCGGCCAGCATCGAATATGCCATGGAATAAAAAAATCGAGGATTGCACTCCAGCCAGAAGATTGCGCCATCGGGCCGCAGCCGCATGTCGAAATTCAACAGGCCTGTCACGCCCAACGCCTGCGCGATAAGCCCCACTGTTTCTTCTATCTCTGTGGAAGCGAACGTCGCGTAGGTTGCCCGCTTTATATAATGCGCGACGAAAGCCTCCACATTGCCGCTCTCGCAATAAACACTGGCAACGACATCCGTCCCTTCCACGTATTCCTGCAGCAGGATCGGTTCGTAATCGATCGCCTCGAGCGCGGCCGTATCCCCGGCGTCGCGTATCACCACCAGGCCGCGCGATCCGTCCATGTCGATCGCCTTGGCGACGCATGGCAGCCGCATATCCGGTGCGCTGAGCCGGCGCGCCAATGCGGCCCGATCCGCCACCAGTTCGCTGCGCGGGCAGCGCACCCCAAGCCCTTCGCAAAACGCGGTGAACCGCGCCTTGTTGTTCAACAAATCGAACTGATCCAGCGTCGGCATCGGGAAGCACGGCGCGCGCAGCGATGTCTCGAGCCGTATCAGCGGCCGCATGGACGTGTGATCGCCAGCCACCACCAGGTCGATCGCACGCGCCGCGATAGCGCCGTTGATGTCATCGCGCATGCGCTCGCAATCGGTGACACGCGCGCCACGCAAGCCCTCGTAGCTTGCACAGAAACGCGAAAGCCGCAGGCCGCGCGATCCTGGCCCGCCCAACACGTGCACTTCGGCGCCCGCCGCGGCCAGACAACGCATGACGCGGTACGGCAACACGAAATGGTCGCTCAGCATCAACACGCGCAACCTGCGGTGCGCCGCGCCCAGGCTGGAAACCGCACGTGGCAGCACCATCGGTTCCGGCAAGTCGCTGCCCGCCGGCACACGCAGCAGCGGCGGATCCTCGCGCGCGCGGTCCGACATCGCTCAGCCCTCGGCGAACGCCGGCTGCCTCATCGGTTCCGCCGCCGGCGCCGGCCGATCAAGCGCCGCCGCCAGCTTGCGCACCGTATATCCTGAACCTGCCACGAAACGCATCACCGGCCCGAAACTGTGCGACGCCGCAACACCGATGAAATGAAGCCCTTTCGCCGAGCTCTCGAAACTTGCCGACAGCACCGGCACGCCGTGCGCTGTTCTGATAGCGCGCCGCAGCCCTTCATCCAGGAAGCCGAGACGATCCAGATCCACCTTGTAGCCGGTGGCGGCAACCACCTGCTCCGCCTCGATCTCCCGCGTGCCACCGTCGATGCCGCGTGTGCGCAACAGCACCCTGCCCCCTTCCTCGCGCGCTTCTTCCGGCCACTGGCCGCCAATGACCGGTATCTGCCCCTCCACCTTCTCGCGCACGAACCAGCCGGGCGCCGCGCCCAGCACGGTCTGCACCAGGTGATACCGCTTCTGCTCCGGCAGCAAACGGAACAGCTGCGGATAATTCGCGTAGAACCACAGATCCCAACCGCCGCCGATCGTCGATTCCGGAGAGCGCAGCCGGTGCCGCAGCTTCCTTGGCCCACCCTTGGACTGGTAGCGTATCTGCGGGCGGCGAGAGAGGATGCTGACGTCGGTCCCTCTCTCCTTCAGCGCCACCGCCAGGTCGGTTGCCGAAGCGCCCGATCCCACCACAACCACCCTGCGACCCACCAGCCGCCCGATGTCGCCATATGCGACACTGTGCGTAACGAGCTCGGATGGCAGTCCGCAAAGCGCCGGCGGTACATAGGTGAACGGCTGCACCCCCACCGCCACCACCACGCGGTCCGCGCCCACCGTTTCGCCGTCCTCGAGCCGCACGCTGTAGCCCGCGCCGTCACGGCGTATGGCGACCACATGTCGCTCATCGACCTGCGGCACGAAGCGGCGTTGAAATGCGTCGCCATAATCGACGAATGTCTCGGCCGAGACCGGCATCCTGTCGTCATACGGCACGCCGGCGTCCGTACAATATTTCGCGATCGGGAAGCTTGCCTGCGGATCGCTCAGATCGCTCGCCGCCCCGAGCGACTTCAGCAACATCCCCGGCGGCGCGTGCTGCCGCCAGAACTGCATGGGCGAGCCAAAAATGCGAAACTCGACGTTTCTGGCCCGTAAATGCGCGGCCAGCGAAAGCCCGTAGGGGCCCGCCCCAACAATGATTGTCCTCGACATGCGCCCCCGGCTCCGGCCTTTTGATACGCAGCTGTTGCTGATACGGTCCTACAACGCGCCTCCCCGACCAAGCGTGGGCAGATTTGCCTAGCCAATCAGTACAATTTCGTCACCCGATGCGCGCACCAAACGTCAATAGGCCGTCGCCCGCGCGCGTTGCAGCGGATATCCCGCGCGCGCCCAAGCCTCGATACCGCCGGGAAACCATGCCACCTGCTTGTATCCCGCCTGCACCAGCGCCTTCGCCGCGTTCCAACTCCCCCAGCAATGCGGGTGGCAATACACCAGCACCGCCCGCCCCGGCGGCGCGCCCGCAACGGCCGACACGGCCCCCACATACGCGGCGGCCCGTTCCGGTTGCAGCACCGCCCGGCCGGCGCCGGCCAACCACACGCTCCCCGGCAAATCCTGATGCGCGGAGGGCAGCCACACCATGCCCGGCGCCATATGTGCCGGCTTCACCGGCGCCGAACTCACATCGACCACCGCCGCCTTATGCGCCGCAATCCAGTCCCGCGCCGCCGCTGCGCCCTCAACCACCGTCGCGCCCGCGAGCGTCGCCGGCGTATCGCTTTCCATCGCGCCGGCCCACAGCCCCGCCGGCTCCGGCGGCGCCGCGGCAGCGATCAGCCAGGCCAGTGCGCCAATAGCCGCCCTACGACCCATGCGGCGTCAGCGGAAAATCCCGATGCCAGGTCGCGTGCGACGTATCCGCCACGTCCACGGTCAAGGTCCCGGTGCCATCCGATTTGAACCCGAACCCGATCGCCGGATCCGACGCGAGCGAAATATCCGTATCCATATGCAGCACCCGCTGCCCTTCATACGCCACCGTAATGCTATCGATATAGCGCGCCGGCGTATAAAGCCGCGTCACCTGATCCATCTGCATGCCGTTGAAATTCGGATGCCGTATCAACAGCTCCGCCCGCTCGCCATGCACCCGCAACTTCATCTGCCCGGCTTCCTTCAGCGCCAGCTCCGGCGCCTCCGACCCCGGCGCCGAGCACCCGCCCGCCGCCTTGATGAATCGCGCCGTCGAAATCAGCCGCCCATCCGCCGTCTCCGCCACCGCATGCAAATTCGTATATTGATCAACCCGTACCCGTAACGTCAGCGTGTGCGTATCCGACTCTGGCCCGAATTCAATATGGGCCGCCACCGGCGACGGATTTTCATCCACCACCAGATACAGCCCCTTGATCTTCTTGTCCGGCGCCAACCCAATCGTCACCGGCACCAGCGCCGCATCCATCGCCCGCACCGGCGCATCGATCGTCAACCACCCCGCCTGATCCACCGGCTGCCGACCATCGAAAATCAACTTCGCCAGGTCATGCCATCGTGCCGCCCGCGCGGCATCGTCATCCGCG
>DATJOH010000165.1:0-6545 GCA_035507235.1 Acetobacteraceae bacterium | reverse complement strand
AGGAGCAGGTCGAGGAAGTTGTCTATCCGTTTCTCGGTCCCGGGAAGACGGTCGAGGACGTGGAGTCGGCGCGCAACGCGCTGCAGAGCGCCTATACCAAGGCAGGCTTCATCACCGTCTCGGTAGAGCGGGCCAGGTGGGTGGATCGGTCTGCCGGCATTGTCGGCATTCAGGTGATCGAGCGGCGCGTGGAGCGACTACGCGTGACGCATGCGCGCTATTTTGTGCCCGATGCCGTGCGCGCCGGCGCGCCCTCCGTCGCCCCCGGCAAGGTGCCGAACATCCACGAATTGCAGGCCGACCTGCTGGGCCTGAACCAGTTGCCCGACCGCACGGTGCAGCCTTCCCTGAAGCCGGGCCGCGAACCGGATACCGTGGATGTCGATCTGGACGTCGCCGACAAGCTGCCAGTGCATGGCTCACTGGAGGTAAACAACCGCTACAATGCGGATACGCATGCGGAACGGCTGAACGCCTCGCTCACCTACGGCAATTTCTTCCAACGCGGCGATTCCGCTACGATCACCTACTCCGTGGCGCCGGAGGATGTCCGGGATTCCGAGGTGGAATCGGCAAGCTATCTGTTCCATATTCCGGACAGCCGGCTATCCCTGCTGCTGACCTATCTCCATTCCAACAGCAATGTGGTGGCGCTGGGCAGCACCGATGTCGCCGGCCGCGGCAGCACCGCCGGTTTCCGCCTGCTGGTGCCGCTCGGCACCACCAGCGACGGCAAGGGCAGCTCCTTCACCCATTCACTCAGCGTCGGCTGGGATTACAAAAAATATTACGAATTAGACACATTCCTCGCGAACAGCACGGCAACATCGGCGCCCGTCACCTATTATCCGCTCAACGCCAACTATGCGATGAACTGGACGCGGCCAAGCTCCGTCACCGACGTCAATGTCGGTGTAGAAATGAATATCGGGTCGCTCGGCAGCAACGACGACACCTTCTTCAACAAGCGCGCCTACGGCTCCTCCAGCTTCGCCATCGGCCGGCTGACGATCACGCGCCAGCAGAACCTGCCCCATGATGTCCAGCTCTGGGGCAGCGCCAGCGGCCAGATCAGCAACCAGGCGCTGGCCTCCAGCGAACAATTCGGCATCGGCGGCGCCGATACGGTGCGCGGCTATCTGGAAGCGGAAGCGCTCGGCGATTACGGCGCGACCTTTCAGACCGAATTGCGCAGCCCGGAGTTGCGCAAATATATCGGCGGCCCGGTGACAAGCTGGCGCTTCCACCTGTTCGGCGATGCCGGGCTCGTCAACCTGAACGATTCGCCGCTGCATCAGCAATATGCCTATGGCCTTGGGTCTTTCGGCATCGGCACGCGGGTAAATCTTTGGGGTTATCTGAATGGTGCCGTGCAGGACGCGCAGACGGTGGAGCGCGGGCCGGACACCAAGGCCGGCACGAACCGCGTGCTGTTCCGCGTCTTCGGGGAGTTTTGACGTATGATTTCGGCTAGGCTGCCAGTTTCGTGGCGGCGCGTATTCGCGGCCTTTTTCCTTGTGGCCGCGTTCCTGGTCGCGGGCGCCGCCCCCGCCGCGGCGGACGATTGGTGGAACGGCGACTGGCAGTACCGCGACAAGATCGATGCGGATGCGGGTCCGAAAGGCGCCGATATCGGCGAGGCCATCGGCCGCACCGCCGTGCTGGTGAAGCTCACGCAAGGCAATTTCAAGTTCGAGCAGGCGAAGGACGACGGCAGCGACCTGCGTTTCGTCGCCGCCGACAACAAGACCCTGCTGCATTACCATGTGGAATTATGGGATGGGCTGCTGAACCAGGTGGCATTGATCTGGGTCGATGTACCCGATCTGGCACCCGGCGCCACCACCAGTTTCTACATGTATTGGGGCAACGCCAAGGCCCCGAGCATCGCCGATTCCAAATCGACCTACGACGATAATCAATTGCTGGTCTGGCATTTCGGCGGCACCCGCGGCGTGCCTAAGGATGCGACGCAGTACGGATTCGACGGCCTGACCAGTTTCACGCCGGAACAGGCCGGCGAAATCGGCTGGGGCGCCAAGTTGGACGGCACGTCGCCGATCAAATTGCCGGACAACAAGCTGCTGCATTTCACCGCCAACCAGCCGCTCACCTGGCAGATCTGGCTGAGCCCGACGCCGGCGACGCAAACCAGCGTGCTGTACGATGTGCGTGATGTGGGCGGCGTCGCGGATTTCCAGATCGGGCTCGCCGGCGGCGTCCCTTATGCGCAGGCAACGCCCGTCACCGGTGCCGCCGTCGTGGCCCGCGCAGGTGCAGCCATCGATGCGAAATCGACCTGGCATCTGCTCACCGTCACCGCCTCGGACAAGCTGCTCGATCTTTACGTGGACGGCGCGAAAGTCGGCGAAGCGCCCGGAGCACTGCCAGACATCGTGGGCGCGCCGCTGCTGGGCGGCGCCGTCCCGGTTGCCGCTGCGTCACCGAGCACCGCCGCGCCGCTGCCGGCGGGCGCACCAGCCCCGGCGGCCGCAACGCCCGCCGCCGCGCCCGCCAATTTCACTGGCCTCGTCGATGAACTCGAAATCAGCAATATCGTGCGGCCGGTGGGCGCCATTCAAATGGCGTTCCATAACGAGGGCATTGCGAACAACCTGCTGCGTTTCGAGGCGCCGGAACAGACCAGCGCGTTTTCCACCGGCTATATCGGCATATTGCTGCATTCCATTACGCCCGACGCGGAAGTGGTCATCGGCATCCTGATGGTCATGATGCTGATTTCCTGGGTCGTGATGGCCAATCGCGCCATGGTGGTCGGCGCCTCGCGCGGCGCCAATAAACGCTTCTTGGTCGTGCTGCGCGATACTTACCGCAAGAACGGCCGCGACCTCATGCCGGCGCTGCCGAAGGATGCGACGAAGCTGCGTGCTTCCGGCCTCTATGCGATTTATCAGACCGGCTACCGCGAAGTGACGGAACGGCTGGAAGGCGGCCGCTGCCTGCCGGACGGATCGATTGCGCCGCAAAGCCTTGCCGCCATCCGGTCCGCCATGGACGGGCAGATGGTGCGCGAAGGCCAGCGCCTCAACAACATGATGGTGCTGCTGACCATTGCGATTTCCGGCGGCCCGTTCATCGGCCTGCTGGGCACGGTGATCGGCGTCATGATCACTTTCGCCGCCATTGCGGCGAGCGGCGACGTCAATGTGAACTCGATCGCCCCCGGCATCGCCGCCGCTCTGCTTGCCACGGTCGCCGGCCTGTCGGTCGCGATCCCGTCCCTGTTCGGCTACAATTACTTCCAGACCCGCATTAAGGAATCGATGTCCGACATGGCGGTGTTCGTCGACGAAATCGTGACGCGCATCGCCGAGGGCCATATCGGCGGCCACACGCCGCAGGCCGGCGAATAGCGTCATGCAAATACAAGAAGAGAAACCCTATGACGACATCAACATCACGCCGATGCTGGATCTGGCGTATGTGCTGCTCGTCATTTTCATCATCATGACCACCGCCTCCGTGCAGGGCATGAAGGTCGATCTGCCCAGCGGTAGTTCCAGCACCAAGCTGGTGGAAAAGAAGACCGTGGTCATTTCGGTGTCCAATGTTGGCACCATCGGCGTGGATGCCACACCGGTAAGCATGAACGAACTGGAATCGCGCCTGCGCACGGATATGGCCGGTTCCCCAGACCTCAACGTGGTGCTGAAAGGCGACCGCGCGGTCCAATACCAGAAAGTGATGGACGTCCTGGATTTGTGCGGCCGGCTCGGCATCAGGTCGATCGGCTTGGCAACGCAACGTTCTGGGAGCTGAGGTCGATGTTTCTGGAAGAAGAACCACAGGAACAGAAATCGGCGTTGCGACGCTACGGCGCGCCCGCCGCGGTCGCGGTATTCGTGCTCGGCGGCGCCTATGGCATTGTGACGCTCATGCAAAGCGGCGGCACGCCAGCGCGCCCGCACGTGCACACGCCGCACATCACCACGATCAACCTGCCGCCGCCACCACCACCCCCACCGCCACCACCGCCGCCAAAAGTGCCGCCAAAGCCGGTGGAACAAGCGAAGCAACAGCAGCAGAAACCGAAACCGCAGACGCCGAAAATCGCCCAGGCCCCGGCGCGCGTCTCCACCTCGATCCGCGGCAACGGTCCAAGCTCGCTCGATGCGGGCAATAACGCGGATGCCGGCTGCATTACCGATTGCGGCAACGGCAGCGACGGCGGCCAGTTCGACGCAGGTTATTACGATCAGATCGTGGTCGGCCTGATCAAATCGCAGCTGCAAGACAACAGTAATTTGCGCCGTGAAAAATATGCCGCCACAATCGAATTTGTCTTCACACCGGACGGCCACGTCGAGCACGTGTCGTTCGAGAATTTTTCCGGCGACAGCGATGTGCGCGCCGCGGTGGAGCGCGCGGTGCAGAGCGTTGTCGCGGGTTCGGATATCCCGGCTGATCTTCGTAGCGGCAAGCCGTGGGTGGTGCGCGTTCGCTCGAGCTGACGCGCGCGTCTGCCAAGTGGGGGGTTTTGCGTGAGTGTGTTTTCGATGCGGTGGTCGGTACGTACCGCCCTTGCCAGCAGTTTGGCCTTAGCCACCGCCGGCGGTGTCGCGCTGACGCCCCGCGCCGCGCACGCCGATGCGCAGACGGTGAAGCTGATCCAGTTGCTCATTCAAAAAGGCATTCTGACGCCGGGGCAAGCAAAAGATCTTTTACAGGAAAGCGCGCCATCCGCGCGCCGGCACGGCCACGCCGCGCCCGCGGCCCCGATCGGCAGCGCCGAGGAAATCGCGCCGGCGCCCACCACGCCGGGCCAGATACGCGTCACCTACGTGCCGCAATTCATCCGCAAGGAAATCGCCGATCAGGTGCGCGCCCAGGTAATGGACCAGGCGCAACAAGAAGGCTGGGCCGCGCCCGACGCGCTGCCGGAATGGACCAAGCGCGTCCGCGTATTCGGCGACGTGCGCGTGCGGTTCGAGGACGATCTGTTCGATAAGGCCAACTACAACCAGTTCGTCAATTTCAACGCCATCAATAACGGCAGCCCGTTCGACGCCAACGCCTACAACCAGGGCACCGGCGCGCCGCCGCCGTTTCTGGATACCAATGAAAACCGCTATCGCTTCCGCCTGCGCGCCCGCCTGGGCGCGGAAGCGCAAATAGATGACTGGGTCTCCGCCACCTTCATCGCCGGCACAGGTCAGGACGACGGACCGGTAACGCCGAACCAGACGCTGGGCACCGGCAATGGCGCATTGAACGCCTCCGGCGATTTCGCCAAGCCGGCGCTGTGGCTGGATCGCGGCTACATCAAGCTCACGCCGCTGCCGCAACTCACCTTCTGGGGCGGCCGCATGGATAATCCGTTCCTGCCCTCCGACTTGATGTTCTATCATTATCTCGGCTTCGACGGATTCGCCGGCAATTTCCGCCAGTCAATCGGCGACGGCGTCACGCTTTTCGGCACGCTCGGCGCGTTCCCCCTCTTCAACACCGCCTTCGACTTCTCGACCCTTGATGAAAACAAATTCGCCAGCCGCAACTCCTATCTCACCGCCTTGCAAGGCGGCGCGGATTGGATGATCAATCCCGACTTGAAAGCAACGCTCGGCGTCGGCATTTTCGACTTCCTCGGTGTGCAGGGCTCCGTATCCTCTCCCTGCAGCTACGCCGGCACCGGATCGGCCATCACCTTCTTCTGCAACTCCGACGTCACGCGAACACCGTTCGAACAGTTCGGCAATACGATGTTCGCCATCAGGAACATCCCACTCATTCCGATAAGCTCAGCCAATCCGGTGCCGCCCGATCCGCAATATTACGGTCTAGCCAGCCGTTTCAACGTGCTCGACGTGCATCCGCGCTTCGACATTCTGACCTATCACCCGGTCGACGTCAGCCTGGAAGGCGAATTCATCAAGAACCTCGTCTATAATCGTGATGCCATCCTCAATCACGGGCCGCCGAACGAACAGGTCGGCCCGGTCAATAATTTCGGTCCGAACGGCACCTATCAGGGCGGCGACACCGGCTACATGCTGAAAGCCACCGTCGGCCAGCTCGAGATCCAGAAAGCCTGGGACTGGAATGTATCCCTTTCCTATCGGTACCTGGAAACCGACGCGACGCTCGACGCCATCGCCGACGCCGACTTCCACCAGGGCGGCACCAACGCCCAGGGCTACATCATCGGCGGAAATCTCGGCGTCGCCAAGAACACCTACGTGTCGCTGCGCTGGCTCTCGGCGGAGGCCATATCCGGCCCGCATTACGGCACCAACACGCTCTATCTCGACCTGCAAACGAAGTTCTGATCATGCGCCTGCGCACCTGCCTCGCCGCCGCGCTCCTCCTCCCCGTCCTCGGGCGCGCCGACGACAGCCCCGAGGATCGGCTGCGCGCCGCGCTCCGCCAATCCGTCGAGCAAATGCGCGCCGCCCAGGATCAGGCCTCGCAGCTGCAAACGCAATTGACGCAGGCGCAAAACGATCTCACCGCGCTCAAGGCAAAATACGACGCCGACGAAGCCAAACTCGCGCAACTCGCCGGCACCGCCAAGCCCGACGAAGTGA
>DATJOH010000164.1:0-10032 GCA_035507235.1 Acetobacteraceae bacterium | reverse complement strand
TTTTTTCAAAAAAGAACTGCTTTCTTGACTTCCCATTGTGATGAGTCGATCTCACCACCGCTTGGTAATAGCCTCGGAAGATGTCGCACATCCCGCCGCGCCCGCCCCTGCCTACCCGGCTACGCAGTCAGGCCGAAGCGTTTCTGGTGCTCCGCCGCAACCCGCTCGAACTCTGGGGCGCGCCCGCTTACGAATTGGACATCGCCGAGGGCAGTTTCCTCGGCCGCAAACAGCTTCTGCTGAATGCGCCGGAGGCCATACGTCACGTACTCGTCAGCAATGCAGCGAATTACCGGCGCAATCCGGCAACCCGGCGCATCCTCGCCCCCATCATCGGCGACGGCCTGTTCCTCGCGGAGGGCGAGGCCTGGCGTCATCAGCGCCGCACCATCGCCCCGGCGCTGGCGCCGCGGGCTATGCCAATGCTCGCCCGCCATGTGATGAATGCCGCCATGGCAGCGGAGTCATCACTGCGCCGCCTCGCCTATCGCCCGATTATTTTGCTGCCGCATCTGCAGGCGTTGGCACTCGCGATCGCCGGCCAGTCGATGTTTTCCCTCGAAATGAAGCAACACGCCACCGAACTGCGTACGCTCATTACGGAATATGGCCGGAATTACGCCCAGCCTGACATTTTCGACTTGCTGTTTGGCGGCCGCATCGCGGGATCGGTGGAACGCGGCCGCGCTTCCTTTCGCGTGCGCTGGCTCGCCTTCCTCGATCGGCTGATCGAAGCACGGCGGACCCAGCCGCCGGGCGGCGAACGCGACCTGTTCGATTTGCTGGATGCTGCGCGCGACCCGGAAACCGGCGAGGCCTTCAGCCACGCGCAATTGCGCGACGAGGTCTCCACCATGATCCTTGCCGGCCACGAAACAACCGCGGTCACGCTGTTCTGGAGTTTGTACCTGGCCGCCCTCTACCCGGAGGTGGGACGCGACCTCGCGATGGAAGCTCGCGCGGCGGATCTCGATCGCGACCCTGCCGAGGCGCTGGCGCACCTGCCGCGTATCCGCGCCCATGTTGACGAGGCACTACGCCTTTATCCGCCCGCTTTTCTGATGACGCGGGAAGCGGTGGCCGATGGCCAAATTCTCGGCCGGCCGGTTGCCGCCGGCACTGTGGTGGTCATTTCGCCCTGGGTATTGCACCGCCATCGCCGGCTGTGGCGTGCGCCCGACATGTATGATCCCGCGCGCTTCCTGCCGGGTGCTGCGCCACCGGAACGTTTTGCTTATCTGCCGTTTGGCGCTGGGCCGCGCATCTGCGTCGGCATGAATTTCGCGCTGACGGAGGCGGTGCTGGTTCTGGCGCGACTGTTACGCGGCTTTCGTATCGAGCTGTGCGCCCCCGGCACCGTGCTGCCGCGCGGTATCGTCACGACGCAACCGGATCGGGAGGTGCGGTTTTTACTGGCGCCTGCGTAGGAAAGGTTCGCGACCAAACCGCCACGTCGAAGTGGCTGGTCCTACCAGCAGGTGACGAGGCCATTCACCGCCGCTTGCCGGCCTACTAACGGCTGTCGCGGTTGCACACGGTATCCTCGCCGTTGTTCCAGCACCGGAGCTTGTTCGGCGACGGATCGGCCGGCGTCAGCACAGCGAGCCCTGGGGGATGCGGATGGTCCCCCGCAACGTTTGTCGCAGCCCCCGCCCGCTGGCGGGGTGAAACCGGCCCGCTGCACGCGGCGACTGCCAGCACACCCACAAGAAGCAGAAGCCTCACGGCCTACCTCCACGCAACAACGTAGCTGCGCATGCTAACACTCGCCCACGTTGCAATGCCGTCGCGGCGCGTGACACACTGTCACTGATGCGGCTGGCCGCCGGATATTCCCGTGCTGCTGGGCGCCGTAGCCGGCGCTGGCGCGCCGCCGGAAATTCCCTGGCTGCTCGGGCCTGTCGCGGAGACAGATGGCACCGCGGCGCCGGAAACAGCGCTGCTCGGCGCCCCCAACGAACCCGAACTTGAAAGCACGTTAGGGCCGCCCGGCATTGCCCCGACTGCCGTCGATTGGATTTGCGGTTGGTTCGACGGCGGCTTGTAAGCCAAGGGGTTTATCGTCTGCAAATTCTGGCAACCGTGCAACGTCGTGAAGAACACGCTGCAGAACACCATAAAGCCAAGGGCGCTCGCGCCGGCCACCCACTTCGACACCACCACCTCGTGCTGTGTCTCGAGCCATTCGCGCACCAGCCAGGCCGGCGGATGCGGCGCCTCCCCAACCAAGCCGAGAATGGGCGTGCGGTCAGCATGGGCCGTGTAGCGCGCCGCGAGATGCGCCCGCACGTCGCGCGCGCCAGTTTCCTCAAACGCCAGATACCAACGCAACATATCGTCCGGATCGAACTTGATATAGGCGGCATCCCCGATCAGCTCCCGCCAGAACATCGCGATCCTAATCTCGATCCTGAGTTGCGCCCGGTCTTTCTCCGCCTTCTCCATGCCCACCGCCTACACTGCCGAGCCTTATAATGGCCCTACGGCTCGCTCGGGAAGGCCACGCAGACTGCCCATCTGACGACCCAATCACTGTCATTCTATGCTCAAATACTGTGACCTGGCGGTCACCCAGGGCAACCTCCCGCAGAAGCTCCCACGCATCACGGACGTCCCCTAAGGATCGCTAGCATTGACGCGCGGCAGTAAAAATCTACTTTGTGGCCGCCGACCGAACCGATCGGTTCAGCGTTTTGGCCCGCAAGGAGTAGAGATTTGTCCACTGCCCGCGCCGGCTCAGCCGCCCTGCTCGCCGTCGCCCTACTAGGTGGCTGCACCGTAGGGCCGGACTGGAAGGGCGCAAAGCTCTGGTCGCCAGGAACCTGGTTCGCCGGCCACCCGCAAATGCCCGCACCGAGCCGGCCGGTGGTCGCGCCGATCGACCCCAACTGGTGGAACATCCTGCACGACCCCGAGCTGACCGCGTTGGAGAACCGCGTCGCCGCGCAGAACCTCAGCGTCCGGCTCGCCACCATCCGCCTTGCCGAAAGCCGCAGCCAACGCCGTATCACCGGCGCCGACCAGTTCCCCACCCTGCAGGCGGACGGCAGCTACACCGGCGAGAAAATCAGCAGCAAGGGCGTGATCGGCGCGCTCGGCGGGAGCGGCGGCGGCAGCACGTTCGGCAGCCTCGGCAGCAGCGCCAACGGACTTGGCGGCCGCAGCGGCGCCATACCCTCCAACATCACCGGCGCCACCTCCATACCGAGCTTCAGCCTTTGGCAGTACGGCTTCGACGCCTCCTGGGAGCTCGATCTCTGGGGCCGCGTGCGCCGGGAAGTGGAAAGCGCCGACGCGAGCGTGGAAGCCTCCGCCGATGCGCGGCGCGATTCGCTGCTGTCCGTAGTCGCCGAGGTGGCGCGCGACTACGTGCAATTGCGCGGCACCCAGGAGCAGTTGCGTATCGCTAATGAAAACATCAGGACGGCGAAGGAAAGCCTCGATCTCACCCAAGCGCGCTTCCGTGGCGGCCTGACGACGGAACTGGATGTGGCCAACGCCGCCGCCCAGCTTGCCAGCAATCAGGCAACCGTACCCCAACTGGAACAGTCGGAATCGGAGCAGATCAACGCGTTGAGCTTCCTGCTCGGCGAGGGTCCGCAGGCATTGCGCGCCGAACTGATTACGCCACAGGCGGTGCCCCCGGTGCCGCCCGCGGTGCCGGTGGGACTGCCTTCCGAGCTCGCCCGGCGCCGCCCCGATATTCGCGAAGCCGAAGACCAGTTGCACGCCGCAACCGCCGATATCGGCGTGGCCGTCGCGGATTTCTATCCGAAAATCACGCTGGACGGCAGCGTCGGGTTGCAGGCTCTGCGCTTCAAGGATCTCGGCAATTGGGGCGCCCACCAGTACGGTATCGGTCCCAGCATCAGCCTGCCCATTTTCGAAGGCGGCCGGCTGCGCGCCACGCTGGAATTGCGCAAGACGCAGCAGCAGGAAGCGGCGATCACCTACCAGCAGACCGTGCTGCAGGCGTGGCACGACGTGGATAACGCCATGACCGCCTACGCCGCCGAACAGCGGCGGCGCGACGCGCTTACCGTCAGCGTCGAACAGAACCAGAAAGCCCTCGGCCTGGCACGTGACCGCTACCGCCAGGGCGTGGAGGATTTTCTCAACGTTCTGGAAACGGAGCGCAGCCTGTTGGCGGCGCAACTGGATCTCGCGCAGAGCACCACGACGGTTTCTGGTAATCTGGTGCAGCTTTACAAGGCACTCGGCGGGGGATGGGAGACGACTTTCCCCGTTGCGGAAAAGAAGTAATACTCACGCGTATTGAGAACGACGCATCACCGCAGGAAGTCAAGCGAGAAGGAAGCAGTTCTTTTTTGAAAAAAAGAACCAAAAAACTTTTATCTGTGCAGGCGGCACCGATTTTAGCCGTTTGGCCTCGCTGCAGTGAGCAAAAGTCAAAAGTTTTTTGTTTCTTTTTTTCAAAAAAGAAATACTTCCTTGCTTCTTTCCCTTGCGCAGCAAACATTACGCCGGCTGATGTAAACTTTTTCTTTTTCAGCAAAGAATGGTCTCTCTTACTGCTGCATGCGCATCAGCGCCGTGGCCGGCATCATATTGTGATTCATATGCGCCATGATCCACAGCGAGCCGAAAATCACCAGGCAGACGATCAACACGCCGAAGGCGAGTGCCATGACATTGTTGGTGTTGTCGGGCGAGGTCGTGATATGCAGGAAGAACACGATGTGAATGCCCATTTGGGCGATCGCCAGCACCACCAGCGCCATCGGTATGGCGGGCGCGTAAATGAAATTTGCGGTAGCTATCCAGAAAGACGCGGCCGTCAATGCGGTGGCGAAGGCGAGGCCCAGCAGGTACGTGCGTAATCCGCCCGCCAAGCCGGGAGTGTCTTCATAGCGATCGCCGGGCGCGGTGTCGTAACCATTCGGTACGGGGGTTTCGCCTGTCATGTGATTTTACCGATCAGGTAGACGAGCGTGAAGATGGCGACCCAGATGATGTCGAGCGCGTGCCAGAACAGGCTGAAGCACATGAAGCGCCGTTCCACGTAGGGCCGGAATCCCTTGGCCAGGAACTGCGCCATCATGGTGCCGAGCCATAGCAGGCCGCAGGTGATGTGCAGACCGTGGCAGCCGACGAGGGTGAAGAAGGCGGTGAGGAAGGCGCTGCGGCCGGGGCCCGCGCCACGCAGGATGAAATTGTGGAATTCGCGGAGTTCGAGCAGCAGAAAGCCCAATCCGAGCAAGCCGGTAATGAGCAGCGCCACTTGCGTGAACATCTGGTTGCGCTGTTCGACGGCGAGGCTGGCGATGCCGCAAGCAAAGCTGGAGGCAAGCAGGAAGATCGTTTCCAGGCCTGTATTACGCAAGTCGAACAATTGTTGCGCTGTCGGGCCGCCGGCCGTGTTCCCATGCAGCACCGCGTAGGTCGCGAAGAACGCGGAGAACATGACGATATCGGAAAGCAGGAAAATCCAGAATCCATAGGCGACGACGATGCGCTGCGGCGCCGGGCCGCCCTCGCCGTGGCCAGTGCTGTCAGGCGCCGCGAGTTCCGGATGACGGTGGCCGATGCGGTACGGATCGTGGCCGGCGCGGATGGTGGCGCCGCTCATATCGTCTGGCCCTGGGTCTGACTTTGGCTCTGCGTCAGATAGGCTTCGCGCGCCGCGCGGTTGGCGCGGTCGATGCGGGCCACCTCCTCCGCCGGAATGACGAATTCCGACTCGTCGCGCCAGGCGAAAACAACAAAGGTGGCGTAGGCGCCAAGCAGGCCCAGGGCGACCAGCCACCAGATGTGCCAGATCAGCGCGAAGCCGGTGACAACAGCGAAGAAGGCCGTGACGAAGCCGGTCGGGCTGTTGCGTGGCATGTGCAGCGGTTCGTATTCCGGCTCCGGTGTCAGGCGCGTCGCCTCGCGCGCACGCTGTTTCATGCCCCAGTAAGGCTCCTCGCCCTTCACGTTGGGGAGCACGGCGAAATTGAATTCCGGTGGCGGCGAGGGCGTCGCCCATTCCAGCGTGCGGCCGTCCCATGGGTCGCCGGTCGGTTCGCGGCGTTGATCGCGCGTACGTATGGAAACCACGAGTTGCGCGATCATGACGAAAATGCCGCACAAAATCACCAGCGCGCCAACCCCCGCGGCAAGCACCCATGGGTACCATTCCGGCCGGTCGAAATGCTGCATGCGGCGCGTCATGCCGAGCAGGCCGAGCACGTAGAGCGGCATGAAGGCAAGGTAGAATCCGACGATCCAGAGCCAGAAAGCGATTTTGCCCAGACGCTCATCGAGGGTAAAGCCGAAGGCTTTGGGGAACCAGTAGGTGTAGCCGGCGAACGCGCCGAACAGCACGCCGCCGATGATGACGTTGTGAAAATGCGCGACAAGGAAAAGGCTGTTGTGCAGAACGAAATCCGCGGGCGGCACGGCGAGCAGCACGCCGGTCATGCCGCCGATGAGGAACGTGATGATGAAACCGATTGCCCAGTGCATGGCAACCGAAAAACGCACCCGCCCACCATACATCGTAAAGAGCCAGTTGAACACTTTTACGCCGGTGGGCACGGCAATGATCATGCTGGCAATGCCGAAAATCGCGTTCACGTCCGCGCCCGCTCCCATGGTGAAGAAATGATGCAGCCACACCATGAAGGCGAGCAGACAGATCGCCATGGTGGCGATGACCATGGACCGATACCCAAACAACGGCTTGCTCGAGAATGTGGCGACGACTTCGGAATAGACGCCGAAAGCGGGCAGCACGAGGATATAAACCTCAGGATGACCCCAGATCCAGATGAGGTTCATATACATCATGGCGTTGCCGCCGGCTTCGTTGGTGAAGAAATGAAAACCGCAATAGCGGTCCAGCAACAGCATGGCGAAGGTTGCGGTAAGCACTGGGAAAGCGGCGACAATCAGCAGATTGGACGCCAGCGCCGTCCAGCAGAACATCGGCATGCGCGTGTAACTCATGCCAGGCGCGCGCATTTTCAGGATGGTGGTGACGAAATTTATGCCGGTCATCAACGTGCCGACACCGGATATCTGCAACGCCCACAGATAGTAATCGACGCCCACGCCCGGCGAATATTTCAACTCCGACAAAGGCGGAAAGCCGAGCCAGCCCGCGCGCGAGAACTCGCCGACAACGAGCGACATGTTGATCAGCAGCGCACCGGCGGCGGTAAGCCAGAACCCGACCGAATTGAGCGTGGGAAAAGCCACGTCCCGCACGCCAAGCTGCAACGGCACCACGAAATTCATCAGGCCGATGACAAAGGGCATGGCGACGAAGAAGATCATGATCGTGCCATGCGCTGAAAAAATCTGGTCGTAATGTTCGGGCGGCAGGTAGCCCGGCGCGCGGTAGGCGAGGGCCTGCTGGCTGCGCATCATCAGCGCGTCGATGAAGCCGCGCAGCAGCATCACCATTGCCAGCGTGCAATACATGATGCCGATGTGCTTATGATCGACGCTGGTGATCCACTCCCGCCACAGATACGGCACGTAGCCGCGCACGGCGAGAAAGATCACCATGCCGAGCATGGAAAAAACAACGAAAGCGCCGGCGGCGAGCGGTATCGGCTGGTCGAAGGGGATCGCGTCCCAGGTGAGCTTGCCGAGCATGTTCAGCTCTTCTGTTGCGGACGCACCGCGGGTTCGGGCCCATCGCCAGGCGGCAATTTCTGCTGTATTATGGCGGCGAAAATGCCCGGCTGAACGGCATGATAAGTGTATGGCGCGACATTTGTGGTCTGACGTAGCAGGCCGCGATAGGCGGCGTCATCGAGCGTGGGCCCGCTCGCCGCAGTGGTCTTCACCCAGGCGTCGAACTGCGCTTGCGGCACGGCATTGACATCGAAATGCATGTCGGAAAACCCGTCGCCGCTGAAATGGGCGGAAAGCCCCGGGAATGTTCCCGGCTTGTCGGCAACCAGATGCAGCTCCGTCGCCATGCCATTCATGGCGTAGATTTCACTGCCGAGCTGCGGGACGAAAAATACGTTGAACACACTCGCGGAGGTGATTTGCAGCCGCAGTTGCACGCCCGCCGGCACCACCAGGCGATTGACACTGGCCACCCCCTGATCCGGGTAGATGAAAAGCCATTTCCAATCGAGTGCAACGACTTGCACCGGCAGCACGCGGCCGGCCACCGGTAGTGGCTGCGCCGGGTCCAGATCGTGCGAGCTGATCCAGGCGGTGCCGCCGAGAAACAGAATGGTCAGCACGGGGATTGACCAGGTGATGAACTCGATACGGCCGGAATAAGCGAAATCCGGCCGGTAGCGGGCGCGACTATTGCCGGCGCGGAACCACCAGGCAAACGCCAGCGTCGCCAGCCCCGTCGGGACAATGATCAGCAGCATGATCGTGACGGCATTCAGCAGGATGGTGCGTTCTTGCCGCGCGACCAGGCCTTCCGGCACGAAGGCGATCATGGCGCAACCGGACAGGATTGTGCAGAGAATGAACGGCGCGATGACGCGTGCCGCCTGGCGCAGCCGCGAAGATGTCAGCGAACGGATCAGCCGCGACAAAAGCAGGGCTCGCACTCCCCAGGGAAGGGACGCTTGCAAACTCGCGCCGCGGGAGACCCGGAGCGCGACGAATACCGACGGTTGTCACGATTGCAGCCGGAAGCGCCCCGTGCAAGGGGGGGCGCCTTCAATCAGGCACAAACATCCTCGTTTCGCAATAGCGGTTGAATTGCGGCCGCTCAATGCGCGCGAAAGGCTTGTAGCCTAGTGGATAAAACGTCAATCCTCGGCCGCCACCGGCAATTCTATGCGCACCGCGAGACCGTGCGGTTGCATGTTTGCGGCGCGCATGCGCCCACCGTGCAATTCAACGGCGCGCCGACTGATCGCAAGACCAAGCCCGACACCGCCGGTGTTGCGGGCACGTGCCTGATCGACGCGGAAGAAAGGCTCGAACAAATGCGGCAATGCTGCTTCCGGCACGCCGGGCCCGTGGTCACGCACCACCAGCCGCCCCCAATTTCCGTCCGTTTCCACCAACGTCTCCACGACGGCATCGTCCGGCGTGTAGAACAGTGCATTGCGCAACACATTATCCACCGCACGGCGCAACAACGCAGCGTCGCCGCGCACCAGCACCGGCGCGCCACCTTGCCGTGGCGCCCGCACGGTTTGCGGCGAATCGTGAAATTCGAAGGCCAGATCGTCGATGGCGCCGCTCAACAGCTCTCGGAGATCGATGAGCTCGGTATGCGCTGGTCGCACGTTGCCCTGCAGCGACGCCAGGGCCAGCAACTCTTTCACCAGGCGGGAAACGCCGTCCAGTTCCTGCTCCATCCGATCGAGCCGCGGCAGCAGCTCCGGGCTGGCTTCCCGCCGCGCGAGGCCGAGACTCATGGCGAGCCGGCCGAGCGGCGAACGAATTTCATGGCTGACATCGCCGATAAAACGTTGCTGCGTCGTGATCATGGCGGCAACCCGGTCCGCCATGCGGTTGAATTCCTGCTCCAGATCCGCGGCTTCATCGTGCCGCCGCCGTTCGGCCGGCGGCCAGGCGCGTGCGGCAAGGTCACCGGCGGCGAAGGCGGCCGCCGCCTGCTGCGTGCGCAGGATTGGCGCCGCAAGATAGCGGGCCAGGAAATAGCTGACGAAACCGCAACAAAGAAGCTCCAATATCGGCAGCAAATACCAAAGGCTGGAGGGGATCACGCCAAGCACCAGCGGGCGCGGCGGCGGCATCGCGCCGAGGCAGGTCCCCGAAGCGCCGGGCACCGGTGCCGCCACGGCGCCCTCACGCCTGTCGATGCAATGTGTTTCGGGCGGCAGCAGGCGCATCAGGCCGCCGGTGCGCTGCAAGCGAGCCTCCACCTTGTCTGCACCGTCATGAGCCAACGCGGACGCAGCAAAATCCGCCGTAACAGGCAACAAAGCGTCAAGAGTACGCTCGCCCTGCGGCCGCGGATCACCCAGCCATTCCTGCAGCAGAATGCCGCCGCCCCGCGAAAGCACCGGCACCATCAGCATGCAAACAAAAATCTTCGCCAAAAAGCCGCGCATCGTGCTGCCAGCTAAG
>DATJOH010000163.1:0-4678 GCA_035507235.1 Acetobacteraceae bacterium | reverse complement strand
CGGCAACGATTTGGCGCGTCGCGGGAACGCGCGGTACGGTTTGGGCCGAGAACGGCGTCGTACGGGTGGCGGACAAGGCGGGTACGCGTGAATTGGCGGTGACCGACGACCTCGCGCTGCCGGAACCGCCCGATCCGGAGGGCGCCGATTCGAGCCGACGATTCTCGCATCTGGAACTCGGTCCGTACACGCGCCTGACGCAGACGCTGCGCGCTTTGCTGGACGGGCGCGACCCGCAAACGTCAGTCGTGCTACCAACCTTTCAGGATGGCATCGCGACCATGCGAGTCCTCGACGCCATTCGTCACTCGGCCGCCCGCGGCGGCGAATTGGCGCGCGTTCGCACCTGACCGTCGGGAGACTGTCATGCACAAGATCGCCGAACTGGCCAGTACCTGGCGCCCGGACGATCTATGTTACCGCGCTGACGTCTACCGCCAGACGATGGTGAGCCTCTCCTACCGCTCGTTTGCCTGTTTCCACGCAACTAAATGCCCAGGCAGGACAAGCATCTGAGAGTCCGTCCGCAAGGATTTTCATTGATTACAAAGCTTTCTGAGCATGTTGCGGATGCTGGCGAGCAGCAGGAAGGCAAGGGCATTGGCGGATAGATTCTCCCAATCCTTTGCCAGCCTGCGGCATCTGTTGAGCCATGCGATACTTCGTTCGACGACCCAGCGCCTGGGCAGCAGCTTGAAGCCTTCGGCTTTCTTGGGCCGCTTGACAACGGTGACTGCAAGCGAGGGGCAGGTCTGCTTGATTTTCGCCCGGAACGGCTTGCCGGAATAACCGCCATCGACAAAAAGTCTTTGCAGGAACGGGTAAAGACCAAACAAGGTGCGGATCAGCATCACCCCGCCGTCGCGGTCGGACAAATCAGCGGAATGCACGATCGCCGCCATCAGCAGGCCCTGGGTGTCGACCAGGATATGACGCTTGCAGCCTTTGATTTTCTTGCCCGCATCATAGCCCGGCGGATCAATGCGGGCCCCCCTTTTTCGGCGCTTTTCACGCTCTGGCTATCGATGATGCAGGCGGTGGGACTGGCCTCTCGTCCGGCCAGCTCGCGACATCGTATAAACAGCGCATGATTGATCCTGAGCAGCGTGCCATCCCAGTCAAAGTGCTGGAAATACTGGAATAACGTGCTGCGCGGCGGCAGATCCTTCGGTATTTGCCGCCACTGGCAACCGGTGCTGAGTATATCCGGTGCTGAGTATATACAGCAGCCCGTTGATGATCTGGCGCTCGCTGACCTTGCGCGGCCGCCCGCCAGGTTTGGCCGGCGGGATAAGCGGACGAAGAACTTCCCATTCCTCGTCGGTTACATCACTGGGATAGCGAAGCTTGTCGCGGTTGTAACGAGGACGGGTTTGATCGGTCCACATGCGGCACCTCTGCGAATCGGTGCCGCCAATAGAATCACAGCAGAGTCAATGACTTCAAGCCTCGTGCCCACAACGTCTTGAATTGACTCATATCCTTTTCGGACGGGCTCTCAGAAAAAGAAGTCCGTTCTTGCCTGCTCTCCTTTTCGCCCTACCTGGGCGATTACTAAGAAAGAACGTAACTTCGCTTCACGCTAGCGACTCGCTGGCGAAACTATCAGGCAATGGGCCAGGTGGTGGCAGGCGGCCACGGCGCCGTCGTGTGTAAGGCCGCCCAGGCGGGCGCGGTACAGCGTGGCGTGGCCGCTATGGACACTTGCGATGGCGAGGCTCGCATGCGCGATGTGGCCGCGCGCGGCGCCGGCGGCCGAACTGGCCTTTTGGCGGCTGGCGTAGGCGCCGACCTGGATGCCCCAATGATTTCCAGGCAGCGCGACACGCTCGGTCGCCATGGCCGGCGAGATGAGGTGGAATCCGCCATGGCGTGGCGTCGCGGGTGCGACCGCGGCGTAAACGCGCGCGCCGCGCGGCTCCGGCGCTTCCGCGACTTCCACCGGCGCCTCGTGGTGGCGGTGGCGGCCATGGGGGATGAGCGCGGCGTAGCGGATTCCCGATCCGTGGCGGTGACGCTCCCGCGAGGCGACTCGGATCGTGCTGTGATGCACGGCCCAGCGTGGCCCGGGCGGGATATCGAGCGGGATCTGATTGACGGCGAGGAACTCGTTCGGCGAGCGCTCCTGCGGCCAGACGCCCTGGATGCGGGTGCCGATGACCGAGACGTAACGCCGCGTTTCGTCGGGCAGCGGCTTGTTGTGGACGAGGTAGTCGGTGAGTCGCTGCGGGCCGGCATTGTAGGCGGCGAGGAACGCCGGCGTGCCGAACGCGTCGTACATTTCGCGGAGATAAGCGGCGCCCGCCAGGATATTGTCGTGCGGCTCGTAGGCGTCGTTGCCGAGCTGATAGCGGCTGCGCATTTCATCGTATGTGTCGGGCATGAGCTGCATCAGGCCCATGGCACCAACCGGGGAGGTGGTGAGCTCGCCGGTGGCACGGAATTCGTAGCCGGCCGACTCGACCTGCATCACTTCGCGTATCCAGGTTTCGGGCACGTCGAAACGGTGCGAGGCCTCGACGACGTAGGGGCCCCATGGGTCGCTGGGCGGGCCGGGGGGCAAATAGCGGGCCCGGGCGCGCGCCAGATATTGCTCGGCTTCCTGCGCCTGCGAGGGGATGGGTGGGGCGGCTGTCTGTGCGGAGGTTTCCGGCGGGCGCGAGGCGCAGGCGCCGAGGCCAGCCAGGGCCGCGAGAGAGGCGCCGGTCAGCAGCCCGCGTACGAGTCCGCCGGGTATGCGCAAGCCTGTCCGCATCAAGTCCCCCTCCGTGACATGAAGCGCACAGCATCCTGGCTAGGCGGCACGTACTAGAGCTTCCCTAGACCTGCCGCGGACGTATGCCGCTGCTGCGGTTACACCTCAATGATAGCCCGTAAGTGCTTAGCGAAACAGGAAGACACCTGCAAGAAACTCTTGTGACGAAAATGTTGCCGCGAGGTTGCGCGCTGCGTTGCAACACTCGGTTGCAAGCCGGCACCAGTGCGCCGTGTTGCGGCGGCAGGTGGGATGGGGTAGCGCCCGCCGAGCATGGATCAGGGCTTGGATCATCGCGCGGCGCTGCTGCCGGCCGCGCACCTGGATACCGGCGCGGCTGCGGCGACGGGCGGCAGGCTGCGGCAAGCGGCCGCGGACGTGGCTGACGGCGTCGCGCTGTGGCGCCTCGGCCTGACGCTCGGCTGGCTGGACATTAAATTGCGCTATCGCGGTTCCATGCTGGGGCCGTTCTGGCTGACCATTTCGACAGCGGTGTGGATTGGCGCCATGGGCGCGCTTTACAGCCTGCTGTTCCACATGGATCTGCACGGCTACCTGCCGTTCCTGGCGCTTTCGCTGGTGCTATGGACGGCGCTGAGCGGCCTGGTGGGCGATGCCTGCAACACCTTCCTGCAATCGGAAAATACCATCCGCTCCATGCGCATGCCCTATTTCGTGCATGCGGTGCGAGTGGTGGTGCGCACCATCATCGGGCTCGCGCATAACATTCCGGTGGTGCTGGTGGTGTTCGCGCTGTTCGGCAAATGGCCGACCAGCGCGGCCGTGTGGTGTCTGCCGGGCTTCGCGCTCTGGACCGTCGATGCCTTCACAACTTGCATCGCTCTCGGAACGCTATGCGCGCGGTTCCGCGATATTCCGCCGATCGTCGGCAGCGTCATGCAGATCGCTTTTTTTATTACGCCGATCATGTGGCAGCCGCAACAGCTTGGCACCCATGGCTGGTGGCTGAAGCTCAACCCGTTCAACGATTTGCTGGAAGTGGTGCGCCAGCCGCTGCTCGGCACCGTGCCGACGGCGCACATGTGGATCGCGGCGATCGGCTACAGTGTGCTGTTCCTGCTTCTCACGTCTACGTTGTTCGTGCGCGTGCGCGGCCGGCTTGCGTTCTGGATGTAGCGGATGGCTCATATCGCCGTCGAAAATGTCGCGGTGGATTTCCCGCTTTATCATGGCAGCGCGCGCAGCCTGAAGAAAACCGTTTTTGCTGCCGCCGCGGGGCGGCTGGGCGAGGACAGCCAGCACCGCACGGTGGTGCAGGCGCTGCGCGACATCAATTTTACGCTGACGGCGGGCGACCGGCTCGGGCTGATCGGCACCAACGGTGCCGGCAAGACAACGCTGCTGCGCACGCTCGCCGGCATCTACGAACCGGTGGCGGGCCGGGTGAGCGTGGACGGCAGCATCAACGCGCTGCTCGATACGCAGCTTGGTATGAATCCGGAACTTACCGGGCGGGAAAATATCCTGCTGCGCGGCCTTTATAACGGGTTGAGCCGCGTCGCCATCCGGCGGCTGGAAGAGGATGTCCAGGAATTCGCCGAGCTAGGCGCGTTCATGGACTTGCCGATGCGGGTCTATTCCAGCGGCATGGTGATACGCCTCGGCTTCGGATTGGCCACCGCGATCAATCCGCAAGTGCTGCTGATGGACGAATGGTTCATGGCGGGCGATGCAAGGTTCGTTTCGAAGGCGCGGGCGCGGCTGGAGAACGTGGTGCAGGGCGCGGAAATCCTGGTGTTGTCGTCACACCAGACCGATGCGGTGCGCGTGTGGTGCACCCGGCTGATCTGGCTGGATCATGGGCGCATGAAGGCGGATGGGCCGGTGGATGAGGTGCTGGACGCTTATCTGGGGCAGCAGCAGCAGGCAGCATAAGAGAAAAGGACTTCTTTTTTGAAAAAA
>DATJOH010000162.1:0-3051 GCA_035507235.1 Acetobacteraceae bacterium | reverse complement strand
ACCGAGCTGGACCGCCAGGTGCTGGAACTGATGCGCGATCCGCTGACGCACATGGTGCGCAACAGCGCCGATCACGGCCTGGAAACGCCGGATGTGCGACGCGCCGCCGGCAAGCCGGAAACCGGCGTGATACGCCTCAACGCCTATCACGAAGGCGGCCACATTCTCATCGAAGTGGCGGATGACGGCTACGGCCTGAACGTGACGAAAATCCGCGAAAAGGTGCTGAGCAAAGGTCTCGCGACCGAGGCCGAACTCGCCGTCATGAGCGAAGCGGACGTAAAGAACTTCATTTTTCGCGCCGGGTTTTCCACCGCCGCCGCGGTGACCGCCATATCCGGCCGCGGCGTCGGCATGGACGTCGTGCGCAGCAACATCGAACGCATTGGCGGCACCGTCGAACTCACGAGCACGCTCGGGAAAGGGACGTGCTTTACCATCAAAATTCCGCTCACCCTCGCCATCGTTTCGGCACTGATCGTGCGCGCCCATGGCGAGCGTTTCGCCATACCGCAAATCAGCGTGCTGGAACTGGTGCGCGTCGGCCGCGCCGGGGAGGAAGGCGGCGGCATGGCCGTGGAACGCATCGGCGCGACACCGGTGTTGCGCCTGCGCGATCAATTGCTGCCGCTGGTTTCGCTCGGCGAGTTGCTGCGCCTGGACCGCGACGATACCGAACCGGCAAGCGCCACCGTGGTGGTCACCTCGGTCGGCAGTGGCACCCTCGGCATACTGGTCGATGACGTCTACGACACCGAGGAAATCGTGGTGAAACCGGTGGCGCCGATCCTGCGCCACGTCACCATGTTCAGCGGCAACACCATCCTCGGCGACGGCTCGGTCATTATGATACTGGATCCGAACGGCGTCGCACGCGGCGCTGGCGTATCGGCAAGCCGCGCCGAGCGCGCCGCCGCTACGAAAAGCGATCAGGGCGCTCGCTCGGACGATCAGACCGCGTTGCTACTATTCCGCGCCGGCGGCGACCCTTCGCCGCGCGCCGTGCCGCTGAGCCTCGTCGCGCGGCTGGAAGATATTGAACGCGGCAAAATCGAAACGAGCGGCGGCGGTCATGTCACGCAATATCGCGGCAAGCTGATGCCGCTGATCGCCATGGGGCCGGGTGCGCCAAGCGAAACCGCGGCAACCCAGCCGGTGCTGGTGTTCGCCGATGGCGAACGCATCATGGGCCTGATGGTCGATACGATCGTGGACGTGGTGCATGATCGTTTGAATATCGAACTTGGCTCGGGACGGCCCGGCCTGCTCGGCACCGCGGTCATCGCCGGTCAGGCGGCGGAAGTGCTGGATACCGGCTATTGGCTGATGCAGGCGTGGCAGGACTGGTTCGGCAATGCCCAAAGCGCGCAAACCCGCAAGAAGCGCCTGCTGGTGGTGGAAGACAGCGATTTCTTCCGTCAATTGCTGGTGCCGGCACTCGCCGCCGCGGGCTACGACATCACCGCCGCCTCCTCCGCCACCGAGGCGCTGCGGCTGCGCGACGCCGGCCTGATGGTGGACGCGATCGTTTCGGATATCGAAATGCCCGACCTGGACGGCCTGGGCTTCGCCCGCTGCGTGCGCGAAGGCGGACCCTGGGCACAGCTTCCCATGATCGCGCTTTCCGGCCGCACCTCGCCGGCCGATGAGGCCCGTGGCCGCGAGGCCGGCTTTACCGATTATTGCCACAAATTCGATCGCGACACGGTCATGACGAGCCTACAACAATGTTTGAACGAACAGGTGCTGATGTGACAACCGACACCGAGCGCCCGCTGGCGAGCAGCGGCGACGAACTCGCCTTTGTAACCTTGATGCTGGCGGACCAGCTTTGCGGCGTGCCCGTGCTCGGCGTGCGCGACGTGCTGGCCGACCAGGTGATCGCGCGCATACCGCTGGCGCCGCCCGAAGTCGCCGGCAATCTGAACCTGCGTGGCCGCATCGTCACCGCCATCGATTTGCGCGAACGGCTTGGCCTGCCGAAACGCGTCCCCGGCACCAAGGCAATGTCCATCGTCACCGAGCAGGGCAGCGAATTATACGCCCTGCTGGTGGATCAGGTGAGCGAAGTGCTCACGCTGCGGCGCAGCGCCATGGAGGCGAACCCGCCCACCCTGCCGGCAATCTGGGCCGAACACAGCGAGGGCATCTACCGGCTGGAGCAGAAACTGATGGTGGTTCTATCTGTGGAAAGACTGCTGCAGCTCGACCTGGCGATTGCGGCATGAGTACTCGCATCTGCCTCGTGGTCGATGACAGCCGCGTGGTGCGCAAGGTGGCGCGCCGCATGCTGGAATTGCATGACTACATCGTCATGGAAGCCGAGGACGGCGCCAAGGCGCTCGACTCGGTGCGGCAGACAATGCCGGATGTCGTGTTGCTCGACTGGAACATGCCGGTCATGAATGGTCTGGAATTCCTGCTGGCGCTCCGCCGCGAATTCGGCCCCGACCATCCGCCCGTGGTGTTCTGCACGACGGAAAACGATGTGAGCCACGTGGAGCGCGCCATCGAGGCGGGCGCGCAGGAATATATCATGAAGCCGTTCGACGAAGAAATTCTGATGGGAAAATTCGAGCAGGTCGGGCTGTGATTGCTGACGTGCAACAGGAATTGAAGGAAGATTCTTCTTTTTCTGAAGAAAAAGAAGCAAAAAGACTTTGCTCTTTCGATCGCTGGCCACGGGTCGCCGCACAGTCACATACCAAGGAGCAAAAGTTTTTTGCTTCTTTTTTTCAAAAAAGAAGATTCTTTCTTCTTTCTCCTAAAGCCCTCGACTTTCCCCCGTGAGCCTGGCACCCGCGAGTTCCGCGCCCACGAACGTCGCGCGGGTCATGATCTGCGACGACAGCGCCGTCATACGCGCGGCGATAGCGCGCATTCTCGAGGCCGATCCTGCTATCCGCGTGGTCGCACGCGCCGGAAATGGCCAGGCGGCGCTTGATGCACTCAAGCTGCACGATGTCGATGTGATCGTGCTGGACGTGGAAATGCCGGTGATGGACGGGTTGACCGCCCTGCCCCGGATTCTGGCGGCCGATCCCAGCCTCC
>DATJOH010000161.1:0-4221 GCA_035507235.1 Acetobacteraceae bacterium | reverse complement strand
GTGCGGCGCCCCCTCCTTGTCACCTGACAAAAACAGATGGGGGTCTGGGGCCTCAGGCCCCAGCCGGGTCCAGGGGCGGAGCCCCGGTCGCCGAAGGCAATGCCCGACGCCCCGATCAAAGCCCGCCGGCGATCAATCCGTTACCACCGCCACCGGGGGGCCGACGTGTTTCTGGGGCACCACCAGGTCCATGACGCCGATGATGGCCGGCAGAACGATGATGGCGCCCAGCATGTTCATCAGGAACATGAAGGTGAGCAGCATGCCCATATCGGCCTGGAACTGCAGCGGCGAGAACGCCCAGGTGGCGACGCCGATCGAAAGCGACATGCCGGTGAAGATCACGGCGCTGCCGGTTTCGCGCAGCGTTTGCACATAGGCGGCGTCGAGTGTGTAGCCTTGCCGCATGTAGTGGCTAAGCCTGCTGAATTTATAGATGCCGTAATCGACGCCGATACCGACGCCGAGCGCGGTTACCGGCAGGGTGGAGAGTTTCAGGCCGATACCGAGCACCGCCATGGCGGCATTCGCGAACACCGAAACGGCCGCCAGCGGCAGCACGATGCAGAGCGCCGCCCGCACGCTGCGGAATACGACAAGGCAGATGACGATGATCACCGCATAGACGGTGCCGAGCATGGGCACCTGGGCCGCCTGCACCACTTCGTTGGTGGCGCCGATGACGCCGGCGGTACCGGCGGCGAGCGAGAGCTTGATCGGCGACTTGGTCGGCGTTTTGCTGAAATCCTGCACCACGTGCAGGATGCGCTCGATCGTTCCGGCCTTGTGGTCGGTCAGGAAGATGATCAGCGGCATGACGCTGCAATCGTCATTGTCGAGGCCGGTGGAGGTTTCGAACACCGAGCCGTCGCGGCCGAGCACGCGGCTATCGTGCGGCAGGTAGAAGAATTTCGGATTGCCTTCGTTGAACAGCATATTCATGCCGCGCATCAGATGCGGCATGAACATGGTGCTGCGCACGCCGGGCACGCCCTGCAGCCGGTAATCGAGCTGATCGATACGCTTCACCGTGTCGTAATTCAGGCAGGAATTCGCCGGCCCTTCGGCGATCACTTGCAGAATATCGGTGCTGACGGTGTAGTTGTTCTGGAAGAACGCGGCGTCGCGGTTATAGCGGCTTTCCGGCCGCAGTTCCGGCACGCCGATATGCACGTCGCCCACCACCGGCTGGCCGATGAAAATCACTGCCAGCATCGCGGCGGCGAGCGTGCCGCCGGCGATCATGACGGCGTAGCGCGGCGCGATCAACACGGCGAGCGCGCGCCACATGCCTTCGAACGCATTGGCGCCGCGCCGCGCCGCCTCGGCGTTCTTGACGGAAATATGGGCGTAGCTGGCCAGCACCGGCAGCACCGCGATGTTGGTCACCACGAGCACGGAAATGCCGATTGCCGCGGTCAGTGCCAGTTCGCGGATGACCGGGACGGGAATGGTGGTGACGGTGACAAACGTGATGACGGCGAGCGTCAGCGCGACCAGCCCCGGTTCCAGCAGCCGCTCGAAGCTGAGCCGCGCGGCTTCCTCGGCGCTGTGGCCTTCGCCGACCAGCCGCACGTTGGAGAGCGCGATCTGCACCCCGTGGCTCACGCCGATGGCGAGGATAAGAAACGGTATCAGCACGGAAATGGGATCGATTCCGTAACCTAGCGCGGTGATGATGCCGAGTTGCCAGACCACGGCGATCACCGAACAGCTGAGTGCCGCCACGGTCAGATAGAGCGAGCGCGACACCAGATACAGCAGCACCGCCGCCACCAGCAGCGAAATGCCGAAGAACAGCACGATCGCCTGGGCGCCGTGGGTGATATCGCCCACCGCCTGCGCGAAGCCGAGAATATGAACTTCGGTATCGGCGTTATCGAACTTGGCGCGGATATTCTTGTCGAGCAGGCTGGCGAATTGCGCGTAATTCAGCTTGGCGCCGGTATGCGGATCGAAATCGTTCAGATGCGCGCTGACCACGGCGCTCTTGAAATTATCCGCGACCAGGCGGCCGAGAATGCCGGCCTTCACGATATTGGTTTTTACCACGGCGAAGCCCGCCGCGTTCGGCTTGAAGGTCGCCGGTATGACCGGGCCGCCATTGAAGCCGCCCTCCACCACTTCGGCGAAGCGCGTATCCGGCGTGTACAGGCTGGACACATGCGTGCGATCGACGCCGGGCAGGAAAAACACTTCATCGGTCAGCCGGCGCAGCGCATCGAAAAATTTCGGCTGAAAAATGGTGCCGTGCTTCGCTTCCAGCGCCACCAGCAGCAGATTGCCGCCGCCGAATTTTTCCTGCGTACGTTTATAGGTGTCGATATAGGCGTTGTGCGACGGCAGCAGCTTATCGAAGCCGGCGTCCGGATGGACTTTTATCGCGAAGCTGCCAAGCGCGATGGTGACCAGCGCGAACAGCGCCAGCACCACGCGGCGATGACCGAACAGTATTGCATCGAGGAATTTGATCATGGCGTGGCCCCCGCGGCGGCGGCGCTTTCATCGACCAGGTGCACGCCATCCTCGCCAACCACCACCAGATGGCCAGGTTTTGCTTCAACAACGCCGGAAAGCGTCACTTCAGTCACCGGCGGCAGCGTCGTCACCTTGCCGCTTGCCGGATCGAGCAGCCGCACGCTGCCGCTGGCGCCAACCAGCGCCATGCGACCGTCCGCAAGAATTGTCGCGCCAAACACGGATTGCTGGCCGTCGAGGTCGATGCGCGCCCATTGGCCCCCGGCCGCCGGCATCCGAAAAGCGCTGCCGCGCAGGCCGAAGCTGTAGAAACTGCCGTCCTTGCCGAGCAGGCAGGCGAATTGCGAGCCATCGTAAGGCAGTTTCATTGCCGTCCAGGTGCCTGCGTGGCGGATGAACGCATTGCCGGCCTCGCCGGTAACAAGGACGTCCTCGCCACGCGCGAGCGCACAATTCAGGTGGTAGTCGTCATCGAGATTGGGGATTTTGCTCTCCTGCCAGGCGAGCCCGTCCGACGTATCCAGCACCAGGTCATAGGCACCGGTCGTCACCAGATGCGGCGGATTCACCGCGGCGATGCTGAACAGCGTCTGGTCGGAGGTCGCGGCGATATGCTGCATGGTCCAGCTTTCGCCGGCATCCGTGCTGTGCAGCACGATTTCGTCCTGGCCCACCGCCCAGCCTTCCTTCGGCGTCGGGAACAAGGCAGCGGTCAGCAATTCGTCGGTCGGCACCTTGGCCGCCCGCCAGCTTACGCCGTCATCATCGGAAAGCAGGATCGCACCCGCATTGCCGACGGCGACCAGCCTGTCGCCCGCACGCGTAATACCGATCAGCAGGCGGTGCATTTCGCGCCAGATCGGCTGGTCGGTGTCGGTGGTGGCGAGCGGCGTGGGCGATGCCGCGTTAGGCGCCGGATCAGCCCAGGCACCGCCCGCGCCGGACGCCAGCAGGCAAGCCAGCGCCGCACCGCACAATCTTCCTGAACCCTGCCCCCGAACTTGCGCGGCCGCGTCCCTAGACGGTGCGGGCCGGCAGGCGGCCCCGCAAGTTCGCTGTGCTGGCATCAGGGATGCGACCCTCCATGTTCTTAGAACTCGTAACTCAAGGACGCCGAGACGAAATCGCGATCGATAAGCCCGTAGAACTTGCCGCCGTCAAACACCGGGAAGTGATTGGTGTACTGGAGTCCAAGGCTCCAGGCCTGCAGATAAGTAAAGGTGACGCCAACGCTAGCCGCGGCGGTATTTTCCACGAAAGCGTTTACGCCGACCGGACTTGTGCCGACGAAATCGTGCTGCAGCGAAATCGTCGGTTTCATGCCAATGCCATACGGGAGCACATCCGGCATGTCGGCGATCATCAGGATTGTGTAACCGCCGGAAAACGCGGTCGCGAAACCCTTCGTCGAATGCACCGGTGCCCCCGGCTGGTCGGGCACGGTTGCAGCACCGCCTGGCAGAACGAACGCGGTATTCACATCCGTCGAGTAGGGCTGCGAATACAACCGGCGATCACCGAAATCGCTCACATAATCGAAACCAATTTCGCCGACGAGGGCGAGGCTGTTGATGGAGAGCGACGGGATGGCGGTGAACAACTTTGTCGCCGTGCTCTGGATTTGCGTGACCGGTTTGCGAACCCAGCCATCGAAGGTCGAATTGAAGCCCGCTACGCCGCCGAGCGCCTGGATGACCGGATCCTCGTGCGCGCCGATGCATTGCGCCGCGGCCGCGGCGAACA
>DATJOH010000160.1:0-24393 GCA_035507235.1 Acetobacteraceae bacterium | reverse complement strand
CGACAGAGGTGAACAACAAACTCGAACGCTATGGCGCCTTCAACCGACAAATATGCCTGGTCGCATTCGCGATACCATCTGGCGTGCCTCGTGCAGGCATCGGTCCCACACTGATGTGAGACACCGAACTGCATAGTCTGGTCTTTCGCCACTGCGAGGCGCTGACAGGAAATTCCGGGTGTGGCTGGTTAGCCGACATAGGCTTGGCGAACGATCGGCGGTGCCAAATCGTCGCTGACGCAGCTGCACGCGCGCGCGTTGGATGGTGGCGCGGCACGGCGGCGCGGGAGGTTTCGCTTTGGAAGTTCAGTCCAATCCCCGGTATGTCGTGCTTTTGGAAGACGGCACTTACGTTCTTTACGCGCGCACGCATCCTGACGTGGATGAGCTGCGGCTGGTTGAGGCGCTGGTGTGCGCGGCCGGAAAGAGCGGTTGGATGGTGCGGATGAAAACCCGCCTTGCCGACGGCTTGGCGCCGATTATTGAACTTGTTCAACCACTTAATAGGCCGCATGTGGCATTCGATGCGGCTGTCGCATTATTTATGATGAAATCGCAGTGAAACGACCTCCCTGACCTTGCTCGGGGCGATCGGCGCATTTGTGTGAAAAGGGGATGATGGTTCGGGAAGCCTCAACGCCCGAATATCTGCAGCGGGCGGCGACGTTAGAGGGCTTTGGCAATCTTTGCGCCGAATTGGGCCTAGGTGCCGACTCGCTGTTGCGCCAGGCTGGCCTGGAGCGTGCTCTGCTGCAGGACCCCGAGACTTTGATCCCTCGCCGCGCCTTTCTTCAGGTCCTAGATCTTGCGGCACGCGCCAGCGGACTGCCCCATTTCGGATTGCTGCTGGCGGACAAACAGAGTTTCTCGATGCTTGGGCCGCTCGGCTTTCTCGCCGTTGAAGCGCCGAATGTGCGCCAACTGATAACGCAACTGAATGCCTATATTCATCTGCACAATCAGAGCCTGGCGGGCCATCTGGATGTCACCGGGGAAATTGCCACCTGGAGCTACGAAACCCTCGACGCCGATGTTCGTGGCCAAGTGCAAAGTGAGGATCACATCATAGCCACCGGATTGGGCCTGCTGCGCCAGTACATCGGCAACGATTGGAATCCTTACTATATCAGCATACAGCACGGGACACCGGGCGATATCGGACCCTATCGGCGCAAATTCCGTTGTCCTATTGAATTTTCGGCGGAACGCAGCCAGGTCGCATTCGATGCACGCCTGCTGGATCAGCGGACACCGCATGGCGACTCGCGCCTATACGCCATTCTCGACACGTACATCAAACATCTCGACGCAAGCGTCTCGATGGAGCTCGACCGGCGCATCCAGCTGGTGATCCTGCAAGCGATGAAGCGCGGCGATTGTTCTTTGCGACGGGTCGCCGCCAATCTGGCCATTACGCCGCGCAGCCTGCAGCGCCGGCTGGCGGACGCCGGTACCAGCTTTCAGGCGGAGGTCGATGCGGTGCGCAATGGCGTTGCGCGCCATTACCTCAAGGCGACGCAAATGCCATTGACGGTGATCGCGGAACTGCTGGCATATTCGGATCTTGCCTCATTTTCCCGTGCCTTCAAACGGGTGAATGGCCGGCCGCCACAAGCGTGGCGACAGGATGCACTATCGGAACGTTCGCGTGGATGAGTCGACCCCGGTTCGGCGTTAGATAGGGGGGAAAGAAGAGCAGGTAGGAAAGGACTTCTTTTCTGAAGAAAAGAAGCAAAAGACTTTTGTCTGTTGCGTCCGACAGCCAGTCCAAATCGGTGGATTCGGATGCTAACCGCAACGAATAAGAGTTTTTTCTTTTTTTCAAAAAAAGAACTGCTTGCCTTCCTTGCTTCGCCCGATATTAATCCCCTGCGCGGCTTCGCATTAGATATCCTGATCCAGCTCCTTATAATGCCGGAATATACCTGACTCGTTGAATGCCAGCCGCCGATCCGAGGCCAGATACTGCGCGATATTGGGGCGCGCGCGCACCGCCTGCTGCAAGGCTGAAAGAGCCTTGTAACGGCGCCGGAAGTTTGCGGTTGCGCGCGGGAAAGCGTAGCGCAGGCCTTCCAGGAGCTGAAATAGCGAAAGATCGACGTAACTGAGCTTGTCGCCGACGGCGTGCGCCGGCCCGGTTGGGTTCTGCCGCAGGACGCGCTCGAAATAGCCCAGATATTTCGGCATGCGCGCACGCAGGAAATCGGCCGATCGCGCCTTCGCGGCGTCCTTCTGGTCTTCGTAATAAAGGCCACCGGCAATCGGATGGTGCGTCTCATGCACCTCCGCCACGATGTCCGTAATGGTGAGTTGCAGCCCGTTGGCGACCTGGCGCAGGCCGGCATCGCGCGGCGCCAGTTTCAGTTTCGGGCCCAGATAGAAAAGAATGTTGGCGACCTGGGAAATGATCAGGTCGCCGTCCTTCAGGAACGGTGGCGCAAAGGGAATGTGCGGCTCCAACTTGCTGTCCAAGATCTTCATCATGGCGGAGGTGCCGAGCCCATCCTTCGCCGCGCCGCGCGCCACGTCGATATAGGGCGCGCCGGCTTCCTCGAGTGCGAGGCGGACGAATTCGCCACGGCCGGGGATGCCATCCCAATAGTAAAGTTCGTAAGCCACTGCGCGCCACAGACGGCCAGGGGCAGACCCCCTGGCCGTCGAAGGCTAATCCGGGAACCTGGCGCCTAGTAGCCGTAGCCAGGTGGCGGCGGAGGCGGCGGCGGCGGATAGTAAGGCTGCTGCTGGTAATAGCCTGGTGGCGGGGGCGGCGGTGTCGGCGTGGTCGCCGCGCCGCCGACCGCGCCGAGTGCGCCGCCGGCGAGGGCACCGATGGCCGCGCCGCGGCCGCCGCCGGCAATGCCGCCTATGGCCGCGCCGGCGCCGGCGCCGAGCAGGCCGCCGCCAACCGCGCGCTGGCCGGGATCATAGGGATTGGTGCATGCGGTGGTACCCAAAAGGGCTGCCATCCCCAGGCAGAGCGCAACCTTGCGCATGGTGTTTTCTCTCCTTCAGCCGCCTCTGGTTGCCGGGGCGTCGGCGTTAGGCCCGGCCGGCGGCGCGCATGCGTCACCGGTTATCGGAATCTGACCCCGGAAATGTGGTGCAAGCAAGGCAGGTTCCAAGCGCGCCGGCGTGTGGCCGTGTCGCAGGCGACACAGAGAAATGCCGGAAAACCGCTATTTTCGGACGCTCACGGGGGCGCGATCGCGACACTCCGCCACAATATTTCACGCAGGCGACGCCACTTGCCGCCACCGTCCCCGGGGGATAAGCGGTGCCCCCTGCATCCCGCCCCCTCCAGCCTTCGCGCGCTCAGGGGCGGACCCCGAGGCTGGAAGGTTTTTTCTCAATATGTTGTCTAGACTGCTGGGCGTCATGTCGGCCGACATGGCGATCGATCTCGGCACTGCGAATACGCTGGTTTATGTGCGCGGCCGCGGCATCGTGCTGGCCGAGCCGAGTGTGGTCGCTATCGCGGACGTGCGGGGCAAGAAGCAGGTGCTGGCGGTGGGCGAGGAGGCCAAGCAGATGCTGGGCCGCACGCCGGGCAACATCCAGGCGATCCGCCCGATGCGCGACGGCGTGATTGCCGACTTCGAAGTCGCCGAGGAGATGATCAAGCATTTCATCCGCAAGGTGCATAACCGCCGCGGCTTCGCGAGCCCGATCATTGTGGTGTGCGTGCCGAGCGGCTCCACGGCGGTGGAGCGCCGCGCCATACAGGAGAGCGCCGAATCCGCCGGCGCCCGCCGCGTGCTGCTGATCGAGGAGCCGATGGCGGCGGCGATCGGCGCCGGGCTGCCGGTGACCGAGCCCTCCGGCTCGATGATCGTCGATATCGGCGGCGGCACCACGGAGGTCGCGGTCATTTCGCTCGGCGGCATCGTGTTCGCGCGCTCCGTGCGGGTCGGCGGCGACAAGATGGATGAGGCGATCATCAGCTTCATCCGCCGCAATTTTAACTTGCTGATCGGCGAGTCCTCCGCCGAACGCATCAAGATGGAAATCGGCGCGGCGCGCCTGCCGGATAACGGCGCGGACGGGCCGTGCAAGGAAGTGAAGGGCCGCGACCTGATCAACGGCGTGCCGCGCGAAATCGTCGTCAGCCAGGCGCACATCGCGGAAAGCCTCGCCGAGCCGGTGTTCCAGATTACTGAAGCCGTGAAGGTGGCGCTGGAGAACGCGCCGCCGGAGCTTTCCGCCGACATCGTGGACAAGGGCATCGTGCTTACCGGCGGGGGCGCGCTACTGCACCGCATGGACGAGGTGCTGCGCGAGGCGACCGGGCTGCCGGTGCTGATCGCCGAGGACGCGCTTTCCTGCGTCGTGCTGGGAACCGGGCGGGCGCTGGAGGGGTTGAATACGCCGCTGCGGAATGTTCTGACCACGATGTACTGAGCCGGGCTTGCGGGCGAGTTTCACGACTTGGTGAGAGTACCGGCCGCATAACAATTCCGCCCGGTTTTCCAATGGGGTGAGGGCTTTCCGCCGCCGTTTTATCGTCCTACTATCAGCTGTTTCCGCGAGGCCGCGCCAGTGCTCCGCCTTTCCATTCAGGCTCGCCAGGCGCTTGCCCGCCTGACATTGCCGGTTCTGATTGTGCTCTCGCTGGCAACCATTCTGCTTGGCCGCGCGACGCCTGCCGTGCCGGAGCGGATGCGCACGGCGCTCTCCGACGCGCTGGCACCGATTTATGATGCACTCTCGGTGCCGCTTTCCGGCGTGCGCGATGCCGCTGCCGACGTGAGCCAGGTGTTCAGCCTGCGCGACGAAAACGCCCGGCTGCGGGCGGAGAATGAACGGCTGCGCCATTGGTATGACGTTGCCATGCTGCTGGACGCCGAAAACGCCACGCTGAAGGCTAACCTGCACTGGATTCCCGACCCGACCCTGTCTTTCGTCACCGCGCGCGTGGTGGCGGACGCGGGCGGTGTTTATGCGCGCTCCGTGCTGCTTTCCGTCGGGCCGAACCACGCCGTGCGTAAGGGCCAGATCGCCCTCGATGCGAATGGGCTGGTGGGGCGGGTGACGGAAGTCGGCGCCCGCAGCGCGCGGGTGTTGCTGATGACCGATATCAACAGCCGCATCCCGGTGGTGCTGGAGCAGAGCCGCGCGCGTGCGATCCTGGTCGGCGAGAATAGCCCTTACCCGCGCCTGATGTTTCTGCCGGAAGGCGTGCATCCCGCCGAGGGTGAGCGCGTGGTGACAAGCGCCGAGGCCAACGCGTTTCCGGCCGGCCTGCTGGTCGGCACCGTGCATTACGGATCCACGCCGCAGCCGGAACTGGATCCCGCCGCCAACCTGGAGCGGTTGGAGATCGTGCGCATTTTCGATTACGGCCTGGGCGGCATCGTGCCGCCGGAAGCGCCTGGCCGCGCCGCCGTCGCGGGCGCACCGGACTGAGATCTTCGCATGACGGATAAGCAGCCCGGCATTCGCCCACGCCTGACGATGGGCCACAGGCTGGATGTCGCGGCACGCTATGCCTTTCCGGTGGCGCTCACCACGCTCGTTCTGCTGCTGCTATCGCTGCCGCTCGGCCTGCCCGGCCAGGCGCAGATGCAGCCGGCCTGGGCGCTGGCGTCGGTATATTTCTGGTCGCTATTCCGGCCAGCGTCGCTGCCGGCACCTTCCGTGTTCCTGATCGGCCTGCTGCTCGATCTGCTGGCGCAAGGACCCATCGGCGTCGAGGTGCTTATCCTGCTGCTGACCCAGGCGGCCGCGATATCCGCGCGCCGCTTCCTGACGCGACAGGGTTTCGCCGTGGTGTGGTTTGCCTTCATCGGTTTTGCCGTCGTCGCCACGGCCACGGAATGGTTTCTGATATCTTTCATCAGTTGGCGGCTGCTGCCGATGGCACCGGGCATTTTCGAGTGCGCCCTTGCGATCGGCGCCTACCCGCTGCTCGCCACGCTTTTGACGCGCGCCCATCGTAGCGTGGCGGCACCCGAGCTCGCATGAAACGCGAAGGCCGCCGCACGACCGTTTTCACCCGCCGCGCGCTGGTGATCATGGCCGGCCAGATCGCCGCCCTGGGCGCGCTTGGGGTCAAACTGTATCGTGTACAGGTGGAGGAGGGCGCGCGCTACGCGACGCTGGCGGAGAATAACCGCATCAGCGCGCGGCTGCTGGCGCCGACGCGCGGCCGCATCCTGGATCGCTTCGGCACGGTTCTGGCCGGAAATTCGCTGAATTGGCGAGCCTTGCTGCTGGCGGAAGAAACCACGGATGTGCCCGCGACGCTGAAGAAATTCAACGACATCGTGCCGCTGGCGGACCATGACCTGGCGCGCATCGATCGCGACATGAAGCACAGCCGGCGCTTCATTCCGGTCATGTTGCGAGACTTCCTCACCTGGGACGACATGGCGAAGATCGAGGTGGCAGCACCGGATCTGCCCGGCGTGCTGGTGGATGTCGGCACGACGCGGCGCTATCCGTTCGGCGCCGACATGGCGCATGTGGTGGGCTACGTGGCGCCACCGAGCGAGGACGATTCCGGCGACGATCCGGTGCTGGCGCTGCCTGGCATGCGCGTGGGGCGCGCCGGCGCCGAGAAGTCGCGCGACGAGGAACTCCGCGGCGAGGCCGGCCAGGTGCAAATGGAGGTGAATTCCGTAGGCCGCGTCATCCGCGAACTGGACCGCACGGAAGGCCAGCCCGGCGACGAGATCACGCTGACGATAGACGCTGTGTTGCAACAATCCACCCTGGCGCATCTCGGCGACAAGAGCGCCTCCGCCGTGGTGATGGATTGCACCAACGGCGAGGTGCTCGCCATGGCCACGAACCCGAGCTTCGATCCTTCGCTGTTCGATGCGGGGATTTCCGAGGCGCAGTGGGAGGCGTGGACGAACGACCGGCGCACGCCGTTGATCAACAAGGCAATGGCGGGCGACTATCCGCCAGGATCAACCTTCAAGATGTGCGTGGGGCTCGCCGCGCTGCACGCCGGGGCGCTGACGCCGGACGACCGCATCGTCTGCCCCGGTTACATCGATTTCGGCAATACGCGCTTCCATTGCTGGAAGAAGGGTGGTCATGGGCCGCTCGACATGCATGGCGGATTGAAACATTCCTGCGACGTATTCTTTTATGATGCGGCGCGGCGCGCGGGTATCGATGCAATCGCGGAAGTCGCCAACATATTCGGCCTCGGCACGGAGTTGCCGATCGATCTGCCGGGTGGCCGTAGCGGCCTGATACCGACGCCCGCCTGGCGGCGGAAACATCATCGCCATTGGGGCGTGGCAGACACGATCGTCGCCGGCATCGGACAGGGCGTGATCCTGGCTACGCCGTTGCAATTGGCGACCTACGTGTCGCGCATCGCCACCGGCCGCGCCGTGGTGCCGCACGCGACCCGCAAAATCTCCGGGGAGGCGCTCCCCGGCGCGACGGCCGATGAGTATCCGGTGCTGGACATTCCGGAGGATGCGCTGGCACTGGCGCGCGGCGGCATGTTTGCGGTGGTGAACGAAGCCGGCGGCACAGCGCCGCACGCACGGCTCGGCATGCCGGGCATACAGTTGGCGGGCAAGACCGGATCAAGCCAGGTGCGGCGTGTGTCACGCTGGGCGCGCGAACACGGGCATTTCAATTCGGCGCAGTTGCCGTGGGAATTCCGGCCGCACGCGCTGTTCGTATGTTTCGCGCCTTACGATGCACCGCGCTACGCATGTTCGGTGGTGATCGAGCATGGCAACGCCGGCGCGGACGTGGCCGCCCCGCTCGCACGCGACATCATGCGCGACGTACTCACGCGCGACCCGGCACGCCGCGAAATCGCGCCGGGGCAGACGGTGGTCGGAAGTATGTGAGGAAGATTCTTCTTTTTTAAAAAGAGAAATACTTCCTTCCTTCTCTCCCGCACAACAACGAAAGCCAAAATACCCTGATCGCAACGCCCACGCATACTAAAGCCCATTCTCTCGCCCCCTACCAAGAGTGGAAGGAAGGGTTCTCCTTCGAAAAAAAGAAGAGCTTCCTTGCTCTGCTCGGAACTGCACCAAGTGTTGGATATTGACCACTAGGGCGTATATATCTGCACGAAGCTGTAAACATTTCCCTGAAACGGCGTTGCTGAACTCCCGCCGCCAATGCAATAGAGTTGCTTATCATAAACAACAAAGCTAGAATCCGTCAGCGTCTGCGGCATTGACGTCAGCAGCTCCCAGCCGTTCTTCTTATAGTTGTAGGATTCGTTCACGCTTACGGGATTGTTGCTGTTATTGTCACCATCCGAAATGTACATAGTGCCACCAATCATTCCCGTGCAGGCACCATTGCGCGGCATCGGATCAGCCTGCACCAGCGGTGACCAGCCGGTCCAACCGATTTTGAACACCTCGTTATCGCCCGTGTCGCCACTACTCGTGTAGCCGTCGGCGGCAACGATTGTTCCGTTCACAACACCGGCCGAAATCTCCGATTTTCCAACGAGCAGGGATGGTTGGCTGGTCCAACCGTTCGTCGCGGGATTATAGCTTTCGACGGTGGCGATACGGTCCTGGCCGCTGGTGTTGCCGCCAATGACGTAAGCAATATTTTTATAAACCACGGCACGCGCGCTGCCCTGTGCGGTCAGCATGGGGGCTCTGGTCCTCCATTTCTTGGCGTTCGGCTGCAGTTCATAGGTCGCGCTGCTGACAGTGCCGCTGCTCTCGTAGCCGCCAAACACGTAGAGATTTCCTTTCAGCGTCGCGGCGGCGGTGCCCCACAGCGGAACGGGCAAAGGCACGCCGACCGCCCAGCTTTTCGTCGCGGGATCGTAAACCTCGGTTCCCGAGATGGTCGCGCTGGCGGCGTTGATGCCGCCAACGACATAGATTCTGTTGCCGACGACCGCGGCGGCGGACCAGGTCACGGGATTTGGCAACGGTGTGCCGCTAGACCAACTATCGCGGGCGGCCGCCGCGGTGCCGGCGAACGGCAGGGCTGCCGCCACCACAATCGCCCCGGTTGCAACCGAGCGGCCCCGGTAGCCGGCGTTCTTTTCCATTCCGCGCATCGACTTCCCCCCCAAACCAGTCCCGCTGCCGATCTATCACGTCGGACGAGACGGCCGAAATGGAATTCGCGGCCCGTTGCCGCCGCACTTGCTCGCGCCAGGGCGGCCATATCGGGCTCCTGCCCGCACAGCGCCGCCGGCGCCCACTTTCCGCTGCCGGTCCGACCTCCGCCTGCCTCGGGTCGCAGCCTTACGCTGGGGAAAAACTCTCGACAATCCCAGCAACTCGGCTATTGTTAGCGAGCATACCATTAAAAGCTACCCCCTCAGCGCCAGCGTAGCACATCCTCCGCAATACGCGGCCATACGCACTGCCCGCTTCATGGACATGTGCGCTAAACCGGCTGAAATCGGCCTATGCCTCGCCTGCTTCGCCGGATCATCCGCACCAGCACCTACGCCATCCATGGCCTCAACGCGGCTTCCATCCGCGCCCGCAAACTAGAATGTCGCGAAGCCGCGGTCCCAAAGCCAACCCGCCGCCGCACCCGCACCGTCTGGGTGCGTTACCAGAATGGGTTTGTATTGCCAACATTTTCGGTAAAAGCAACGATAGCCCACACCTGCTTCACGGGGCGCACATCGTGCGCGTGGCCGGACCGCCCGCCATCACCGGCGGTGCCGCGCGAACTGCTCGCCGTGTTACAAATCGACATGCCCCAACCAACGAAGGTTGCCGGCGCGCGCGGATTTATGCCTGGCTCCCCGGCGCCACGGCTGTTATGATATTCGCGCAGGTATGACATCGTGGCCGCGACGGGCGGTTCGACGGTGTAGAAAGCGACCGGGGGCACAAAATGAGTTTCAGATCGCTGGCGAGTGCTTCGCTGTTCGTCGTGGCAACCGGGAGCGCCACCGCGATGGCGCAAGCCAAGTCGCTTAGACTTGATACGAGCAAGGCAAAATACGCCAAATGGACCGTCGAGGAAGTGGTCGATGGCCAGGTCAAGAAAGCGGCGCCAGTCTATAACGGAACCGCGATCTGGGGCAAAGTTGAAAGCATAACGATCCCGTTCACCGATTGCGATGGCTATTGGCGGGCGAAGCGAATCTTTCATATCCCCACCTCCGCGACAGGCCTGTCCCTGACAATCACCGGCCTTGGCGTGGACGACCGGGCCGTGGTCGAACTGAATGGCACGCAAATCACCAGCGTCGGCACAACGTCCAACGGTGCCGGCTACATGCAGCTTCACAACGACCACGGCAAGCAGCGGAACGCGCCATATAATTTTCAGTTTGTCGCGGGTAAGGTATCCCTTACCGACACCACGCATCTGAAGCCTGGTCGGAACCTATTGAAAGTCATCGTAAACAATACTGACGAGGGAATTCAGGGCAAGATCGTTCCGCCTAGCAAGAATGATACGACGGGCTTCGGCATAGCGGCTACCGTCACCTACACAGAATAGGCCCGGTCCCGCACACCGCCGCGGGCAAAAAAACGCGATGCGGCTCCTCACCCAAAGCCTACGCTGTAAAACTGTGCGAGTGTCGAAGCCTTCCCGAGTGAAGGCTTCGTCGCACCCTGTCTCCGCGTTTTCCCCTGGCGAACATCGCCGATGCCTGGCTCACCAGTCTGGCGCGGCTCGACGGCGCCACCCTTCTGGGCGAGCGCGCCCACCTTGCCGGCCTCCGCATTCCCGGCCGTAACCGCTCGGCCGGCGGCGGCTGCCATGTGTTCGAAGCGCGCGGCGGCAACATCGCCCTCAATCTGGCGCGACCCGACGACCGCGCCCTGCTTCCCGCCCTCTTCGCGGCGGACGATTTCGATCCGTACGACAACGCGGCCATAACCGCGCGCGTCGCATCCGCGGATCCCGACGCCCTGGTGGCGCGCGGCCGCGCCATGGGTCTCGCCATGGCAGCCGAATGTGAATCGGTTTCACCAGCGGCCGCCTGCGTCGCGATGACAGAAGCGCCACCTTCCCCGCCCCGCGCCACGCCGCCGCGCGTCCTGGATTTATCCGCCCTCTGGGCCGGCCCGCTCGCCGCCCATCTTCTCTGGCTGGCCGGCGCCGACGTCGTAAAACTGGAAAACCGCACCCGTCCGGACGCCATGCGCCAAGGCGCGCCGGCATTCTTCGCCCTGCTCAATCAGGGCAAGGCCAGCGTCGTGCTGGACTTTGCCAACCAGGCCGATCGCAACGCCCTTGGCGCCCTGATCGCCACGTCCGACATCGTCATCGAGGCGGCCCGGCCCCGCGCGTTGGCGCACCTCGGCATCGACGCGGACCACATCGTGCGCAGCACCCCAGGCCTGATCTGGATCACCATCACCGGCCACGGCGCCCTCGGCGAGGCCGCAAACTGGGTCGGCTTCGGCGACGATTGCGGCGTCGCCGGCGGCCTCACCGCGGCGCTGCGCGCGGCCAGCGGCACGCCCGGCTTCGTCGGCGACGCCATTGCCGACCCGCTCACCGGCATCTTCGCCGCCCGCCTTGCCACCAAAGCCTGGCGCGACGGTCAGGGCGGCCGCTTCGGCATCGCCATGAGCGCCGTCGCCGCCACGGCATTGGCGGAAGCACGTCTCGCGCCAACCATCAACGCCGATCTAGCGGCCTGGCAAGCCGCCGCCGGCCAACCGTTTCCGCCCCTGCCCCGCCGCCCGATGCGCGCGCGCCTCCACGAATTGGGCGCGGATACACAGGCGCGCCTCGGGACAAGCGCCGCATGCTGATCACCCGCGCGGAACTCGAGGGCGGCACAATTGCCGATGTCCGAATCGCGGACGGAAAAATCGCCGCCATCGGCACCCTGACGCCAAACGCCGGCGAAACTGTCATCGCGGCCGCAGGCGGCCTGCTGCTACCCGGCCTGCACGACCACCACATCCATGTCGCCGCCTTGGCCGCCGGTTTCGCGTCGGTGAAAGCCGGCCCGCCGGAAATCTCAACCGCGGAGGAATTCGCCGCCTGTCTCCGCGTCCCCGGCGGCGGCTGGCTGCGCGCTACCGGCTACCACGAAAGCGTCGCCGGCATGCTCGACGTCGCCGCCCTGGACCGGCTCGTGCCGCACCGTCCGCTGCGCGTGCAGCATCGCTCCGGCCGCATGTGGTTCCTCAACAGCGCGGCGCTCGACCGCCTGCTCGCGCGCGACACGCCGCCGCCCGGCCTGGAACGTGAGAGCGGCCGCCTCTTCGACTCCGACGCCTGGCTGCGCCACGCCCTCGCCGCCACGCCACCGTCGTTCGCGCAAGTCGGCGCAAATCTCGCCCGCGCCGGCGTCACCGGCCTCACCGACATGACGCCGTCGAACGACGCCGCCATCGCCCGCCATTTCGCCGCCGAACGCGCCAGTGGCGCCTTGCCCCAAAATGTGCTGCTCGCCGGCACGCTCGCCCTGGGGACCACGGACATGGCGAACAGCGTCCGTCTCGGCGCCGCCAAACTACATCTGCACGAAGCGGCCTTGCCTTCGTGGGACACCGCCGTCGCCTTCATCCGCGACGCCCACGAACGCGGCCGCCCCGTGGCGGTCCATTGCGTCACCGAAGTGGAACTGGTCTTCACCCTCGCCGCCTTTGCGGAAGCCGGCGCCGCCCCGGGCGACCGCATCGAGCATGCCGGCGTTGCCCCCGACACCGCCGTCGAGGACATCGCCCGCCTCGGCCTCGCCGTCGTCAGCCAGCCCCACTTCATCGCCGAGCGCGGCGACACCTACCTCACCGACGTCGAACCGGCGCAGCACGCGCTGCTCTACCGGCTGCGCGCCTTCCGCGCCGCCGGCGTCACGCTGGCCGCCGGCAGCGACGCGCCGTTCGGTGGCACCAACCCCTGGGCTGCCATGGCAGCCGCGGTGACACGGCAAACCCGCGCCGGCGCCCGTATCGGCGCCGCGGAAGCGCTCAACGCGGAAGAAGCCCTGGCCCTCTATCTCGGTGCCCCGGATGCGCTCGCCACGCGCCGCCATGTCACCATTGGCGCCCCCGCGGACCTCTGTCTCCTGGATCGTCCCTGGGCCCGGGCGCGCGCGGCACTGGACGATGTCAGGGTCCGGGCCACGCTGATCGGCGGCCATGTGGCATGGCAAGCATAATCAGAAGCGAGATGCTCTCATTTTTCCTTGACAACCCCCACGAGCCTCGGGATAGCTGCCGGAAAATAAGGGAGTCATGGGATGGTGGCGCTCGAGGGTAACAAGGCAAAAACCGCCAGGCGGGTCATCGAAGTGCTTGAGTTCTTCGATGAACAGAACCGCCAGCTGACGGTGATGGACATCGTGCGGCGGTACAATCGCCCGCAATCGAGCACGTCCGAATTGCTGGCGAGCCTCGTGGAGCTAGGCCTGCTCTATAAGAATCCTGGTTCACGCTCGTACACGCTTACGCCGCGGGCCGCGATCCTCGGATCGCTCTCGCAACCAAGCGTCGTCCGCGACGGCAGCCTTTCCATGCTGATCGATCGCCTGGTGGCGCAGACCGGCCTCGGCACCGCGCTGCTCGGCATGGTGCGCCTCAATGCACAGGTCTTCCGCTGGTGCGCCCCATCGAAGCACGCGCCGATCGAACGCGGCCGCCTGGCTAGTGGCGCCCAGGACCGGCTCTGCGAATCCGCCGCCGGCTGGCTGCTGCTCTCCACCATTCCAGGAAGCCGTTGCGAATCCGTCATTCGCCGCCTCAACGCCGAAGCACCCGCGGACCGCAAATTCAACTATGCCGCCATGGTGCAACGCGTTCAGGAATGCGGCCGCCAGGGCTACGCAATCGGACCGGCTGGCTTCGGCAGCACGGCCGAAATGGCCGCCATCCTGCTGCCGGTCGAATCGGACGAGGAACCGATGGTGCTTGGCTTCGCCTATCAGCCGACCGAAGCGATCGAGCCGGCAACCTTGGTGGAAGTGCTGCGCAATGCGGTGCAGCGCTGCCTTCACTATCCGAGCCACGAAATCGGCGGTCACGAAACCGTATCGAACGCCGCCTGACACCAGGCGTCCAACTCTGGCGGATCCAAAATGCAGGGGCGCGCCCGTGACGCGCCCCTGATCTTGCGCGACCGCTTATGGACGGCCAGATCATCGAGAGGTCTACATGTTCCGCGCCATTCTCATTACCAAGGACGATGCCGGCCAGCACGTCAACGTCACTGACGTCAACGAAACGGATTTGCCCGCGGGCGACGTCACGATCGACGTGAAATATTCCACCCTGAATTACAAGGACGGGCTCGCCATCACCGGCCGCTCCCCGGTGGTGCGGAAATTCCCCATGGTGCCCGGCATCGATCTCGCCGGCACAATCACGCAAAGCGACCACCCCGACTGGAAACTCGGCGACCAGGTGGTGCTGAACGGTTGGGGCGTCGGCGAAACCCATTGGGGGGGCCTCGCGCAAAAAGCGCGGCTGAAAGGTGACTGGCTGGTGCCGCTGCCCGCCGCGTTCACCTTCCGCCAGGCCATGGCCATCGGCACCGCCGGTTACACCGCTAGCCTCTGCGTGGAAGCGCTGATCCAGCAGGGCGTGACACCGGATCAGGGCGAAGTGCTGGTCACCGGCGCCACCGGTGGCGTCGGCAGCGTCGCGGTCGCATTGCTTTCCGAGGCCGGGTTCAAGGTCGCGGCGGCAACCGGCAAAGCCGCCGAAGGCGACTATTTAAAACATCTCGGCGCCACCACTATCATTGATAGGGCGGAACTTAGCGCCGCCGGCAAGCCGATGCAGAAGGAACGCTGGGCCGGCGTGGTCGATTCAGTCGGCAGCCACACACTGGCCAATGCCTGCGCGCAAACCCGCTATGGCGGTGTCGTCACCGCCTGCGGCCTGGCACAAGGCATGGATTTCCCGGCCTCCGTCGCGCCCTTCATCCTGCGCGGCGTATCGCTGCTCGGTGTCGATAGCGTCATGGCGCCGAACAAAAAGCGGCTCACGGCATGGGAGCGGCTGGCGCGCGACTTGGATCCGGCGAAGCTTGATACGATCGCGACGGAAATTCCGCTTGCCGATGCTATAGCGGCCGCGGGTGAGATCATGGCGGGGACGGTGCGTGGACGTATTGTTGTGGATGTCAACAAGTAGGAAGTAGTTCTTTTTTGAAAAAAAGAACCAAAAAACTTTTACTCCTTTCGCGCGGCACGGATGTCCCCTGATTTGGTCGGAGGAAATGAGCAACAGATAAAAGTTTTTTGCTTCTTTTTTTCAAAAAAGAAGCCTTAATTTTCTCGTTCTACATCGAAGCGCGCCAGATAACGTTCGAACAACGGCGTCAGCCCAGCGACGCTCAGGCCATATTGTTCGAGCTTGTATTCGTGCCGGCCGAATTTGTCCTGCGGATTGTCGATCAGCCAGGCGCGCATGCCGGCTTCGGCCGCCTCGGTAAATTCGTCGCCGAGCGCTTTGTAAATCACCCGCATCGTGCCAATCGGATCGCGCATCAGCGGACCGTAATGCACATCGACAATACGATCCTCGCCCAGCCGGTCGCGCGAGTTCAGCGCCCGTTCGACATGCTGCCCCGCCTGCCACGGACAATTCTCGGCAATCCACGCCTTGTCCACGCTGCCAAGAAAACCCATGTGGCCGAGCGATATCAGACTGCAGAACGACCCAACCGCGGTGAACGGATCACGATGCGTCCATATCAGCCGCGCATCGGGATACACTTTGAGCAACGTATCCAGATACAGCGCGTGCGATGGCATCTTCAAATTCCAGATGCCCGGTGCTTCCGATTGCAGCAATTGCAGGAAGCGCTTGTGATACTGGTAGGCCGATGTCACGTCGGTGGAGAAAATCCATTCGCGGTACGCCGGCAGCTTGCCGCGTGACTCCAGCATCAGCGTTTTGAAATCGCTCCCCATAATGAAAACGTCTTCATTGGGATAAATCGCCGAGCCGCGATAGTATTTACCCATATCCGGCCGGGCCGCGAGCATTTTCCGCTCCGCCTCCAGCCGCGCCAGCGCACGCGGATCGGTGCGCAGTGTGGCGCTGGTCGCCGGCGGCACCGGATCGTCGATTTCCCACGTCAGCGGCGAGCGCCGTGCCGGATCGGCGGCCAGCAGATTGCTCACCAGCGTCGTCCCCGTGCGTGGCACGCCGAATACGAACACCGGGCGCTCGATCGGGCGCTCCAATAACGCAGGGTGAGCGTCGAGATAGGCGGTTGTCTTCAGCCTGTTCGCAATCGCCTCGACAACGCTGGATTTCATGCGCGCAATGCCCGAATCCGGGTAGGTGTGGCTGTTGAAGTCGGCCAGAAGGATTTCGAGCCCCTCGCGAAAACTATCGCTGTCGAACCGGCTCAACCCAGTCTTGCGGATCGCCTCGTCGATCAACGCGTCCGCGACAAGCTGCTGCGCCATTGGATGTTTCCCTTATCGTTCTTTACCGTGTTTGCGCGCTGGCCCTGGAATAGCGCAACGGCCCGTAATCAGGAGCCCAGCCCAATTATCGCATCCCAGCCACAAGAACCAACCACCCCCGACCCGTGGCCTCCCTATAGTGCCGCGCGCACCGCGTTGCAGTGCGCCACGATCGGAGGCCGCGACACAATAAGTCGCTTCAATGGGGTATCGATATCATGAAAATAGACGTTGGCGGTAAAACCGTAAATCGACGCATCCAGGCTGCAAGGCCGCTCCCCAAAAACGAATCCGCTTTCCGGCAGCAGACGCGCCAGCACTTCCAGATCGGCGAGTCCGCGCGCATACGCGTCCTTCGGTTCGAACCGGCCAATGCCCTGAAAATGATAGCGCTGGAAATTGAACGCTTGTGCCGCCTCCAGCGCCGCCGCGGTCACGCCCGGCCCGCTTTTCAGCAGCGCGCTTTTGAACGCCGGCCATACCGCCGGATCCTTCCAGCGCGAGTACGACATCACCCAGTATAGATTATCCAACATGCGTCCGACCAGATGGCGTGTGTCACGATGCGCCATCGTCAGCCCATCGTCGATCGTCAGCCCATATGCCTTTGTCAGGTGGGCGATGATGGTGTCGCTGTCGCCAACCGTCTCCGCACCGTCGGTGATATAGGGCAGTTGTCCGCGCGGCGCCTGGCTGGCATCGAGTATATGCTCATGGGTGAACGGCAGCTTCACCAGGCGCAGAAACGCAAAAATCTTCAGCCCGTAGGGGTTGTTGTCAGGTAGGCCGAACAGCTCCGGGTAGGAATAAAGCGTGATCATGGCATTTCATTCCCCCCCTCGGCACCGATCGAAATCGCATCCAGCGGTCCTGCGCCGCCGCCGCTGAATTCCCGCACCGTTCCGCTTACATACTGCGCATTCGGCGCGTTCTCCGGCTGAAACGTGAAACAATTTCCCAGCGGCAGGCGCTCCCGCTCGGCTGAATCTTCAAATTTCCGCGCGCGCCCATGCGCCAGAACGGTGCCCCAGCGCAGGATGCGAGCCTGCTCCTGACCCGCCGCGTCAAGCGAGTCGATCCATGACCGCAACCGGTCGAGACGCGTGCCCGCGAGATGCTCGGGCGCCACCAGTTCGCCGTTCCCGGCCACAATCCAGCCAAGCACCGTCTCGCCATTGCGCCGCAATTCGGCGCGCCGGCGGCCATCAACGGGATCGGACACCAGAATGTCATAGATAAGCGGCGCCGCGTCATGCGCATGCGCGGCCGCCAACACAGCCAAATCATGCAGGTGCGTGCAGTTCTGCACCTTCTCGCCACGTACACCGAAAGCATCGAGTGCGACGCCAGTAAACGTTCGAACGAGCACGGCCGGTGCGCCGGGGCAAGTGGTCCACGGCACACGCGTCATGTCGGCCTCGACATGGGTTGCCACCCTGCCGTCATGGTGCAGCACCACGCCCATGCAATGGTAATCGTCTTCGACATCGCTCCGCACACGTCCTGGCGTGGGTCGAACGACGAAGCGGCGGCGGAAACCTGGCAAATTGTCTAAGGGAATCATAGCATAAAGAATCTTCTTTTTCTGAAGAAAAAGAAGCAAAAAGACTTTTGCTCATGAGCCCTGACTGCGGGCAGCCCTGGGTTCCAGCACCAAAGAGCAAAAGTTTTTTGCTTCTTTTTTTCAAAAAAGAAGCCTTCCTTCTTTCTCGCCATAGGCCCTAATCCCGCGCCAAAAGCAGCGCCGTCGCCAAAGGCCCGCCGCCGGAGGTAGCGACAGCCAGGCGCGGATCGCCCGGTATTTGCCGCGCGCCGCCCGCTCCGCGCAATTGCACCACGGATTCGTGGGCGAAACCAAACCCGTGCAGCCGGCCGGCGCCGATCTGGCCGCCGAACGTGTTGAGCGGCAACTCGCCGTCGCGGGCGATGCGTGAGCCACCTTCGATGAAACGCCCGCCTTCGCCGATGTCGCAGAAGCCGAGCCCTTCCAGCCAGGTGATGACGTTGAAGCTGAAGCCGTCATAGAGCTGCACCGTATCGACATCGGACGGCTTGTAGTCGGTGCGTTTCCAGAGATCGGCGCCGGTTGGGTAGGCGGCGACCCATTCGGCCTGATCCCAGCTATGCCGTTCCACGGTGCCGGCCATGGCGGCGATGCGTATGGGGGTCGCGGTGACTTCATCGAGCGCGTCGCCGGCGGAGACGATCAGCACGGTGGAGGCGTCCGTATAGCGATCGCAATCGAACAGGCAGAGCGGTGTCGTAATCATGCGCGACGCCATATATTGGTCGAGCGTCAGCGGTTCGCGCACCAGGGCGCGCGGATTGACCGCGGCGTTGGCGCGATCGGTGAGCGCGATTTGCGCCAGCTGTTCGCGTGTCATGCCGTAGCGCTTGACGTGGCGCATGGCGTATTGGGCGATCCAGATCGAAGCCGATATGGCATTGAACGGCGCGGTCCATTGCGCACTGCCTTCCACCCGCTTGCGTTGTATGGGCGGGAATTCCTCTGGCCGCGCGAGCGCCGCGGCTTCATAGACGGTGCGGAAACAGATGATGTGGCGCGCCTGGCCGGTGCGAATGGCGCCGACGGCCGCCACGACGGCGCCGAGTTGCGAAGTGATTTCGCCGCCGCCCGCGTACCAGGTGGCGCGGATGCCGAGCGCGTCCACGAGTTCGTCGGCGCCAACGGGCGAAAACCCGAGATAGGACGGCATTTTGCCGGGATAGCTGGATACCCCGTCGATCTGGCCGATGGTGAGACCAGCATCGGCCAAAGCTTCCTTCACCGCGTCCACGGTGAGCAGCAGCGGATGCCGCGTGAGCCGCATCCCGACTTCGGACTGACCAACCCCGGTGATGTAAGCGTCGCTTGCCGCCATCTCAGGACATCTTCTCGAACAGGGGCAAATAAATATCTTCCTGCTGCAGAAACGTTACCCTTACCTGGTCACCGATATCGACCGATTCTGGCGGGCAGCCGATGATGTTGGTGGTCAGAAATACCCCGGGCGCGTCATCGAGCGCGACGCGCGCGACGACGAACGGAACCTCCAGGCCCGGGTACCAGGCCTGATGGTTGACGCTGAACGTATCGACCACCCCTGTGCCTGGCACCGCCTCCGGTGCCACATTTTCGGAGAGGCACACACGGCAAATTGGCCTTGGCGGGTGGATGAAAGCGGCGCAATCGCGGCAGCGCATGATGCGCAATTCGCCTTCGGCGCCGCCCGTCCAGAAGGCACGATTATCTCTATCGAGCCGCGGCAGCGGCCGTGGGGGCGTCGCCATTTCTCAGGCGTCCCAAACCAGATCGAGCGTATCCACGCCGATGACGTGGCCACCATGGAAGGTGGGCGGTTTTTCCGGATCGAGCCGGAAGCGCGGCAGGCCGGACAACACTTCCTCATACAGAACCTGCAGCTCCACGCGGGCGAGATGCGAACCGAGGCAGCGGTGCGGGCCGGCACCGAACGCGATATGCACCTTGTTCTCGCGTGCCAGATCGAACTGCTCCGGGTGGGAGAATTCGCTCGGCGTCAAATCCGCGCCGGCGAGGAACAGCATCACCCGATCGCCCTCCTTCATCGGCACGCCCTCGAATTCGATATCCTTGGCGACCCGCCGCACCGGCACGGTGAAGGTGTAGCGCCGCAGCAATTCCTCCGCCGCCTCCGGGATCAGTTTTGGATTAGCGCGCAACTGGTCCTGCACATCCGGATTGGCGGCAAGATGGCGCATGCCGAAGCCCATGCCGTTCATCACCGTATCGAGGCCGGCGATGAACAGTACGACGCCGTAATTCTCCATCAGCTCCAGCGTCATCGGTTTGCCATCGATTTCGGTGCGCCACAGCAGGCTAAAAATGTCGTTTTTCGGGTTGTCACGCCGCTCCAGCATGGTCGGCCGCATGACGGCGGCAACGCCCTGCAGGCGCCGCAGGGCCTGCAGATTATCCTCGTTGATGGCGGCAAGATGTTCCCTAACCAGAACACGGTATTCGGCCTGGCGCTCCAGCGGCAGGCCGAGCATGGCCAGAAACACCTGCACCGGCAACGGTTCGGCGATTTCCGCCATGAACTCGCAACGACCCCGATCCTTGACGGCGGCGATAAGGCCGGCGGCGCGCGCACGTATATCGTTCTTCAGAGCAGTCACCGTCTTTGGCGAAAACGCACCCTGCAACGGCGCACGATAGGTCGTGTGTTCCGGTGGATCGAGGATGATCGGGTAGGGTTGCGGAATGTGCGGCGCGCCCGCCGGCATCATTTTCATCATTGCCTCGATCTTGGCGCGCGGCATCGCCGAGTTCGAAAACGAGTCCGGATCGCGCGACGCCTTGAAGTTGGCGGCATGGCTCAGCATCATCCAGTGGCCGCCATTGCGCGGCGTCCAGAACACCGGTGGCGCCGTCGCCACCATGTCGAGCACGCGGCGATGCGGATCGGCGAGCAAGGCCGGATCGTTGAACATGTCGAAATCGTACACGGCCGCGTTGGGCACATGCGCCGGCTTCGGCACCGGCGGTGAGAGAGCGGCAACTTGATCCATGGCAAACTCCGAAGGGACGTGCATTCAACGCCGGCGCGGTCGCCGACGGGCGCGCCGGGCGCGGTTACGGCCGACACGCCGTAGTGGCTGGGGATTTGCGACTCAACAAAGGCGCACCGCATGTTCCCCACTTGTTCCAACGCTGCGCTGGAGACTAGGCTCGGCGGCGCGCTGCGTCGATCTTTGTGGGCCGGTCCGGCGGACACAATCGATCCCGCACGGTACGGCTGGAATAACGCCCCGGCGTTAGTGCCCGGCAAGCATGGCCGGCACCCTTCATTCGACCGCGAAATTCGACGATCCTGCGACCGTGCCGGGCAGACAAATGGTATTCTTGGTCATAGAACCGGTTCCAGGGCCGCGGTCGGCCTTGGGGTGGGTGCAGATGTGCTTCAGCCTGCCCCCAATTGCCAACGGTCTGAGCACAGCATGAAAATACGCATCGAGAAGACAAAGTGCGTCGGCAACGCCCGCTGCGCCGCGGTGGCTCCCGAGCTCTATCCGCTGGATGATGATGGCTACATCGCCATTGCGCGCATCGACGTGCCGGCGGGCTCGGAAGATCAGGCGCGACGTGGTGCGCGCGCTTGCCCCGAGCGGATCATTCATGTCGATGAAGAATAGAAACTAACGCCAAACAAATTCGCCGCGGCCGGCGCCGCGCGATGCAGCGGACCGCCTAAGGCGGCACAGGAAGGACAGATGTCGGATTTCTTCGGCTACCAGGGTAAACGGGTTATCGTCAGCGGCTGCTTCTCCGGCATGGGCGAAGCCACGGCGCGCCAATTGCTGGCGCTTGGCGCCGAAGTGCATGGCCTGGACTACAAGGATTGCACCCTCGGCCTCGCCTCCTTCCGCCGCACGGATTTGCGCGATCAGGCGTCGATCGACGCGGCCGTCGCCGGCGTCGGCGGCAAGGTGGATGCGTTGTTCAACTGCGCGGGCCTGCCGCAGACCTGTCCGCCGCTCGATGTCATGAAGGTCAATTTCATCGGCACGCGCTACCTGACGGAAAAGGTGATTCCCTTGATGGGGGAAGGCGGCGCAATCGCCAGCATTTCCTCGACCGGCGGGCTTGGCTGGAGCCGCCGCATACCGACGCACATGGAATTCCTGCAGGCGGCCACGTTCGATGACGCAGTGAAATGGAGCGCGGACCACACGGACATCGTGCGCGAGGGCTACGCGTTCTCGAAGGAGGCGGTGATCGTCTGGACGATGCTGATTTCCTCCAAGCTGATCAAGCAGGGCATACGCATCAATTGCACCGCGCCGGGCCCGACGCAGACGCCGATGATGAAGGATTTCGAATCCGCAACGCCGATGGCAGTTCTGGATATGGCCATGCAGCCGATCAACCGTCGCTCGACGCCGGAGGAACAGGCGGGTCCGCTGGTGTTCCTGAACAGTGCCGCGGCAACCTACGTCAATGGCGTGCTGCTGCCTGTGGATGGCGGCTTCATGGGCGGGATGGCGACGGGCCAGATTGAAATGGCGGTGTTGTCGCGGGCGGCCGCGTAGGGCGAGTTTAAGAAGGAAGAATGTTCTTTTTTGAAAAAAAGAACCAAAAAACTTTTATCCGTTGCGGCCAGCATCCGAATCCATCGATTTGGACCGGGTGGTGGAAGCCATTGATAAAAGTCTTTTGCTTCTTTTCTTCAGAAAAGAAGTCCTTTCTTGCCTGTTCTCCTTTTCGCCCTACCTGGGCAGTTACTCTTCTTGAAGAAAACAACTTCTTCCTTTTCTTCTTCGCCTAAGCGCCACTCCCCCGGGGACGTCCTGTATGAATTTCGATATTTCCGAAGACCAGGCAATGATGCGCGAAAGCTTCGCGCGCTTCCTGAATCAGCACAGCAGCACGGTGCGCGTGCGCGCCGCCATGCCGTCCGGTTTCGACCCGGCGCTATGGTCCGGTCTCGCCGAGCTCGGCGCGTTTTCGATACGTGTGCCTGAAGAACATGGCGGTCTTGGCCTCGGGGTGCTCGATGCGACCGTGCTGATGGAGGAGGCGGGACGTAGCTTGGCGTCGGGTCCGGTCGCGGAAGCCATTGTGGCGGCGCGGCTGCTGGCGGTGCTGGGCGGCGATGTGGCGTTGCTGGAGAAGGCGATTGCCGGCGAGGCGGTTGTTACGCTGGCCTTTCACGATATCGCGGCGCGGCCGGTGCAGTGGGTAGCCGGTGGCCTGGTTGCGGAAGCGGTGCTCGCGCGTGCCGGCGACGACATCGTGCTTGTTACGGTGTCGGCGGCGGCCCGCAAGGCGGAGGCAAACCTCGCCTCCACGCCGATCGCCGAGCTTGATTTTGCCGACCTTCCGCGCACCGTGCTTGCCGCCGGCGGCATGGCCGGTGCGGCGTTTGCCGCCGCCATCGAGGAATGGAAGCTGCTGATTTCCGCCGCGCTCGCGGGGCTCGCGCGCGAAGCGCTCCGGCTCGCCGCCGCCTATGCCTGCGAAAGAAAGCAGTTCGGCCAGTACATCGGCGCCTATCAGGCGATTTCCCATCCGCTCACCGATTTGCTGTGCGAAGTGGATGGCGGCAAATTCCTGGTTTGGAAAGCGATACGTGACATTGCCGATGGCGCCGCTGACGCCGCGGCGAACGTTTCGCTGGCCGCATGGTGGAACGCCGATGCCGCCGCCCGCACCGTCGCCCGTGCGCTGCACACGTTCGGCGGTTATGGTCTGACGACCGAATATGACGTGCACCTCTATAACCTGCGCGCCAAGGCCTGGCCGCTGGTGTTCGGCGATCCGCAGCGCTTTCTGGAAGAAGCCGGCCGCCGTCTCTATGCGGGCGAAACCGCGTCGCTTCCGGACGTTGGCAGCGTTTCGATCGATTTCGATCTCGGCGAGGAGGCACGCGCACTGGCAAGGGAAATGCGCGACTTCTTCGAGCGTAACCTTACGCCGGCATTACGCGAAAAGGCGCATTATTCGTGGGAGGGCCACGATCCCGGCCTGCACAAGAAAATGGCCGAGGCGCGCCTGCTGTTTGTCAGTTGGCCGAAGGAGCTTGGTGGGCGGGCCGCGCCGCCCTACGCGAACAAGGCCGCCAGCGAAGTGTGGGAAGATTACCACTGGACCACCGCACCCACCAGCGTTGCAGGAATGGTTGGCGCCATCATCAATCGTTTCGGCACAGATGAGCTGAAACAGGAAGTGCTGTCCAAGATCGTTGCCGGCGAGGTGATTTGCAGCCTTGGCTATTCGGAGCCGGGCTCGGGGTCGGATGTGTTCGCGGCGCAATGCCGCGCGACGCCCGACGGCAATGGCTGGCGTATCGACGGCACCAAGATGTTCACCAGCGGCGCCAACCTTGCCGATTACGTGCTGATGCTGACCCGCACCAATCCCGATGTGCCCAAGCACAAGGGATTGACGATGTTCATCGTGCCGCTGAAATCGGAAGGCGTTACGATTCAGGCCGTTCATACGTTCCAGGACGAGCGCACCAACATCACCTTTTATGACGGTGTGCGGATCCCTGACAGCTACCGCCTCGGCGAGGTTGATGGCGGTGTCAGAACGATGAGCG
>DATJOH010000159.1:0-4549 GCA_035507235.1 Acetobacteraceae bacterium | reverse complement strand
GCCCGGCGCTACCGTTTCCACTGGTCTGCCGAATCTCACGCCGGAAGCGGCGGTGGCGCGCGGCGCACGGGCAGTGGTGATCGGCGTCGCGAACGTCGGCGGCCACATCCCGCAATCCTGGATCGCGGCACTCGTGCACTGCATCGAGGCAGGGTTGGACGTAATCAGCGGCATGCACACGCGGCTTGCGACGTTGCCGGCGCTCCATGACGCCGCCGCGCAGCACGGCCGCGGGCTTCTCGATATCCGTGTGCCACCGCCCAACATTCCCATTGCCACCGGCCGCAAACGCAGCGGCAAGCGCCTGCTCACGGTCGGCACGGATTGCGCGTTGGGCAAGAAATACACGGCACTTGCCATTGCCCGCGCGTTCACCGCGCGGCACGTGCCGGCGACTTTCCGCGCTACCGGCCAGACCGGCATCCTGATTGCCGGCGGCGGCGTGCCTGTGGATGCGGTGGTTGCCGATTTCGAGGCGGGTGCCGCGGAAATCCTCAGTCCCGACAACGATCCCGGACATTGGGATGTCATTGAAGGTCAGGGTTCCTTGTTCCATCCGGCCTATGCGGCGGTCTCGCTCGGCCTGCTGCACGGCAGCCAGCCCGATGTCTTCGTCGCCTGCCATCAACCGGGGCGCATGCGAATTGTGGGGCTGGAGAATTTTGCCCTGCCATCGCTCGCGGAACTCATTGACCTCACGCTGCGTCTCGGCGCGCGAACAAATCCGGCAATTCGTTGCGGTGGCGTGAGCTTCAACACCGCGCATCTCGATACTGCCGCGCGCGAGAGAATTTTTTGCGAGACCGAGGCGGCGCTCGGCCTGCCTGCCGCCGATCCGCTGGTGCCGGGCGCGCCGTTCGAGCGGCTGATCGAAAATATTCTCAGCCCATCCGCCGCATGACCGCGCGGGCCTCGCGCTTTTACCGGCTCGTTTTGCCGGCCTTCGCCTTCAAGGCGGTCGTGATCGGTGGCGGCTATGCCACCGGTCGTGAGCTCGCCGAGTATTTCCTGCCCGCCGGTCCGCGTGGCGGCCTATGTGCGATGGCTTTGGCGGCGGCGCTCTGGAGCACGATCGCTGCCCTGACCTTCCTGTTTGCGCAAGCGACCGCGAGCACGGATTACCGCGCGTTTTTTCATGCCCTACTCGGTCGTTTCGCAATTTCATTCGAAATCAGCTATTTCCTGCTAGTCATTCTCCTGCTCAGCATCTTCGGCGCCGCGGCCGGCGCCATCGGTGGCGCCATGTTCGGCTGGCCCTCCTTCACCGGCACCCTGCTGCTCGCGCTTGCCATAACCGTTTTAGTCTGATTCGGCAACGAGTCGGTGGAAGCCGTTTTCAAATACGTCACCGCCCTTCTCTACGGCACGTACATTATTTTCTTCGTGCTCTGCCTTTCGCGGTTTGGCGCCCGTATCGGCGCCGTGCTTGCGATGCCCGCGCCGGCTTCGGCCGCGTGGGTGCTCGGCGGCGTTACCTATGCCGGCTACAATATCATCGGCGCCGTCGTCATCCTGCCGGTGTTGCGGCATGTCGGCACACAACGCGACGCCATCCTTGCCGGCCTTCTTTGCGGCCCGTTCGCCATGCTGCCGGCGCTGCTGTTCTTCATTTGCATGTTGGCGGCCTACCCCGCCATCGCCGCCGCAACCCTGCCTGCCGACCTGCTGTTGCGACGCCTGGATGTTCCGCTGTTTCGTGCATTGTTTCAGCTCATGATCTTCGCGGCGCTGCTAGAGAGCGGCTGCGGCCTCGTGCATGCGGTCAATGAACGCCTGGCACACGCTTGGGCGCGGCGCGGCGCGGCATTCCCCATCGGCGCGCGCCTTGGCGTGGCCGGGCTGCTGCTGTTTGGCGCGACTGAAATTGCCGGCTGTTTCGGTCTCGTCGCGCTGATCGCACGCGGCTACCGGGTGATCGCGGTGGTGCTGCTTGCCGTCTATGTGCTGCCGCTGCTCACGATCGGCCTAGCGCGCCTGCGCCGCCTGCCGGAAAACCCCGTCGCGTCACACGACTTGTCCAGGAAGCTGCAGCGATGTCCATAAATGCCCGCATCCTTCTTCACCCCGCATGGGTGTTCGTGTTCCTCATATCCTTATCCAGCCATGACGCGCGCGCCGGCGATTTCACCCTGGCTCAAATACTTAGTGCGCCATTTCCGGCCAACCTAACGGCGGCGCCCACAGGAGGCCGGATCGCTTGGGTGTTCAATGACCATGGCGCGCGTAATGTCTGGGTCGCTGACAAGGCGGCGGATGGCCGGCTACGGGGACGGCCACTCACACATTACGTTGGCGACGATGGCATCGACCTCGGCGAAATCGCCTGGGCGCCTGACGGGCAAAGCCTGGCCTTTACCCGCGGCGGTGATCTGGAGGGCGGCGCCCCGCCCAATCCCACCAGCAACGTTGCCGGCCCGGTCGATCAGGATGTGTTCATCGCCAACCTGGCAGACGGCACGACGCGTCGCATCGGGCCCGGACATTCGGCCGTCATTTCGCCGAAAGGCGATCGCATGGTTTTTATCAATGGCGGGCAGATTTTCACCGCGCCGCTGCACGGCGGGGGCGCGCCGGCGCAACTCATGCACGACCGGGGCACGGATAGCACGCTCATTTTTTCGCCCGATGGCAGCCGGCTCGCTTTCGTCAGTGCGCGCTCCGGCCGCACCCTGATCGGCGTGCTGGATTTGGCGACCCGTCATATCGCCTGGATGGCGCCCAGCGTGGACAGCGATATCGCGCCGGAATGGTCGCCGGATGGCAGCCGCATCGCCTTCGTGCGCGTGCCGGCCGGCGAGGACGTAATCGATTTCATGCCGCACCGGAGCGGCGAGCCATGGTCCATTTACGTGGCCGACCCCGCCACGGGTGATGGCACTGAAATCTGGAAAGCGCTGCCAGGTCCGGGCAGCTTCTTCCATCCGGCGCTGAGTGACCGGGTGCTGATGTGGGGCGCGCACGATAAAATCGTCTTCCCCTGGGAGCACACCGGCTGGCTGCATCTCTACGCGGTTGCCGCCGTCGGCGGTACGCCGGCAGAACTGACCACCGGCGCAAACTATGAAATTTTCAATATTTCGCTCAGTCCGGATCGGACGCGCGTGGTTTATTCCGCCAATGACGGCGACATCGAACGATGGCATCTCTGGCAGGTTGGGCTTGCCGGTGGGCCACCCCAGCGCCTGACCGGCGGCAAGGGAATCGAGGATTATCCGGTCATCACCAGCGATGGCGCGGTCGTTGCGCTACACGGCGGCGCACGCAGCCCCATCGTCCCGGTGGAGCTAGGCGCGAACGGCGTCATGCAACCGGTCGCGCCGCAGGCCCTGCCGGCATCTTTTCCGTCGGCGCAACCGGTTGACCCGCAAACGGTCGTCTTTCCGGCGGCCGACGGTCTGACCATACATGGCCAGCTGTTTCTGCCGCGTCATCGGGCGACGCAGCGCGGACCGGCGGTGCTGTTCTTCCATGGCGGTCCCTACCGGCAAATGTTTCCTGCCTTCCACCCGATGGATGCATATAGTTTTATGTATGCGTTCAATCAGTATCTCACGGATGAGGGCTATGTCGTTCTGTCGGTGAATTACCGTGGCGGCATAGGCTACGGGTTGGATTTCCGCGAGGCGAAGAATTTCGGCGCGGCGGGCGCCAGCGAACTGAACGATATCCTCGGCGCCGCGGCTTTTTTGCACGCGCGCCACGATCTCGATCCGAAGCGCCTCGGCATTTGGGGCGGCAGCTATGGTGGGCTGATGACAGCGCTCGGTCTCGCGCGCGGGCCGGATCTGTTCGCCGCCGGCGTGGATTATGCCGGCGTGCATGATTGGCGCCTAGAGTTGCCGCAACTGAAGGGTGCCGCGGCCGATCTCGCCTATCGGTCGTCGGCGCTGTCCACCATGGATCGTTGGCACGCGCCCGTGCTGGTGGTGCATAATGATGACGATCGCGATGTGCCCTTTGCCGAATCGATGAAGCTGGTGGAGGCTTTGCGCACGCACGGCGTTCCGTTTGAGCAACTGGTGATGCCGGACGAGGTGCACGTCATGCTGCGCGCCGCTTCCTGGGAAAGGTTTTTCGCCATTTCCGATAATTTTCTCGCGCGCTATCTGCGGTAAGCGATTCGAAAACGCATCCGCCGCTGCCGAGGGGCGGGTTGTTTCACGATTGTCATATCCTCAGCCACCGCCGTTCGTTCAACAAATTTACCGTCGAGCGTATCGACCAGCTTAGCCCTCGCTGGAAGCGGATGCTGTGGCGTAGGGGGGAATGGTGCCAGGGGCGGAATCGAGTTTCTCCTCTAAGCTATTCACGTCGCACAGTTTTTTGGTGGTCAATTGTAGCCCATACCAACGGGTATACCATCACATTGTTTTGATGATCGGGTTCGGTTCCCACAGGCCTTGTGGTTCCAGCACCGGACCGATCCCGAGGCGCAACCTTGCCGAGGTTCAGGTCTAGGGTTCGAATCTCTTCGCCCATGTGACAGATCAACGGAGGCGATCGCGCTTTGAAAGTTGCTCGATAGCGGTTTGCCGTTGCGATCGCCACC
>DATJOH010000158.1:0-4393 GCA_035507235.1 Acetobacteraceae bacterium | reverse complement strand
CCGCCCCGGCCTGCCGTCCGACACATTCGTAAGCCCGTTCCCGAACGACAATGCGGCGAAAGCCGCGAACAACGGCGCATTGCCGCCAGACCAGAGCCTGCTGGTGAATGCCCGCGAAGGCGGCCCGGATTACATTTATGCGCTGATCGCCAAAGGCTATGTCGATCCGCCGCCAGGCGTGAAAGTGCCGGACGGGCTGTTCTACAATAAATATTTCCCCGGCCATAACATACACATGCCGCCGCCGCTCTCCGATAATTCGGTGACCTACGCGGACGGCACGAAGGCAACCATCGACCAAGAAGCGCACGACGTAACGACATTCCTGTATTACGTTGCCAATCCGGAAATGGAGCAGCGCAAGCGCCTGGGCGTGCAGGTGGTCGGGTTCCTGGCGCTGCTGACCGGTGTGACCTACGCGGCGAAACGGAAACTCTGGTCAAACGTCGAACATTAGTAACGCCAGGGGGCGTTGCCCCCATTGCTGCGCGATCCCCCAGCGGCGTGCCGCCGCCGTCGCAAGCGCCGCGCGGCACAGAGTCTAGCCTCGGATAAGGAGCGAGGTCTGGGGTCCTAAGGGGGCAAAGCCCCCTGGTCAAACATAAAGGCACCTCATGGCGGTCATCGGCGTAATAGGCGGCTCCGGTCTCTACGACATCGAAGGCCTCACCGACCGCGTCTGGCGCCGTATCGATACGCCCTGGGGCGAAACCTCCGACGAATTCCTGTTCGGCACGCTCGATGGCGTGCAATGCGTATTCCTGCCCCGCCACGGCCGCGGACACCGTCTGTCACCAACCCACCTCAATTACCGCGCCAATATCGACGCGCTTAAGCGCGCCGGCGTAACTCACGTGCTGTCGCTTTCCGCCGTCGGCAGCCTGAAAGCCGAGTTGCCGCCCGGCCGTTTCGTGATCGTCGACCAATTCATCGATCGCAGTTTCGCCCGCGAAAAAAGCTTTTTCGGTCTCGGCTGCGTCGCCCATGTCTCGATGGCGCATCCGGTGTGCCCGCTGCTCGGCGACGTGATCGAGGCCAGCGCGCGCGCGCTCGATGTGCCGGTGACGCGCGGCGGCACGTACCTCGTCATGGAAGGGCCGCAATTCTCCACCAAGGCGGAAAGCGAACTCTACCGGAGCTGGGGGTGCGCCGTCATCGGCATGACCAACATGCCGGAAGCGAAGCTCGCCCGCGAAGCCGAGCTGCATTACGCAACCATTGCCATGGTCACGGATTACGATTGCTGGCACGAGGAACATGAGCACGTCACGGTGGATGCGGTGGTGCGCATCATGAACCAGAACGCCGAACGTGCCCGCGCCCTGGTGCGGCACGCGGTGCCGCGCATCGCCGGCGCCTGCCCGCTCGGCTGCGACCACGCGCTGGATCACGCGGTCATTACGCCGGTCGCTGCGCGCGACCCGGCGCTGATGGCGCGGCTGGATGCGGTGGCGGGAAGGGTGATTTAGCGCCCGTCATGCCAGCCGAAAGCACCAGCACGACGGTTGCCGTGCAGGAGGACGAAACCCTCCGGATCGGCTTGGTCTCTCTGACCCTGCTGGCGCTCGTCGTCGGGGTCGTCGGCGGCTTCGGCGCGGTACTGTTTCGCGACCTCATCGGCCTGCTGCATAATCTGTTTTTTGCCGGCCGGTTCGCGGTGCCGTACGACGCGAACATTTTCACCCCGCCCAGCGTCTGGGGCGCCTTCATCATCCTCGCGCCGGTGATCGGCGCGGTGATCGTCACCTTCCTGGTCAATAATTTCGCGCCGGAAGCGAAGGGCCACGGCGTGCCGGAAGTGATGGACGCCATCTATTACGGCGAGGGCGTCATCCGCCCGGTGGTCGCTTTGGTAAAATCATTGGCGTCCGCCGTCGCCATCGGCAGCGGCTCCTCGGTCGGCCGGGAAGGTCCGATCATCCAGATCGGATCGGCCCTGGGCTCCACGCTCGGCCAGATCAGTCCGATGCCGGCCGGCCAGCGCATCACGCTGGTTGCCGCCGGCGCCGGCGCCGGCATCGCCGCCACCTTCAATACGCCAATCGGTGGCGTGATGTTCGCCATTGAACTGATGATGCCGGAAGTCAGCATCAACACCTTCCTGCCCGTCGCGGTGGCCACTGGCGCCGCGACCTTCATCGGAGGATATTTCTTCGGCCAGCAACCGGCCTTCCTGGTGCCGCACATGGCGCCCTTGACCGCGGATGCATCCGCGGTCGCATTGCTCGCGCTTTACGCCGCCCTCGGCGCGGTCACCGGCGCCGCCGCCGCGGCATTCATCCGCGGTCTGCATTTCGCCGAAGATCTGTTCGACAAAATCCCCGGCCGCTACACGCGCCACATGATCGGCATGCTGCTGCTCGGCGTGCTGATGTATGGGCTGTTCCGCGCCTGCGGCCAGTATTACGTGGATGGCGTCGGCTACGCAACAATCGAAAGCATCCTGGTCGGCAAAACCTCAGTGACCTGGCTGCTCGGCCTGCTTTTCGTGGCCAAGCTTGCGGCGACCTCGCTCAGCCTCGGCTCCGGCTCCTCGGGCGGCATTTTCTCGCCCTCGCTCTTCATGGGCGCGACGCTCGGCGCCTGCTTCGCCTCCATCCTCACCGCCGCGGGCTTCCCCATCCCAATCAGCGTGCCGGCCTTCGCCATGGTCGGCATGGGCGCCATGGTCGGCGGCGGCACCGGCGCCGTGATGACCGCGGTGACCATGACGTTCGAAATGACCCGCGACTACGGCATCGTCATGCCGATGATCCTCGCCGTCGCCACCAGCGTCGGCGTGCGCCGCCTGTTGTCGTGGGAAAACATCTACACGCTGAAACTGGTGCGCCGCGGCCGCAACCTGCCGAAGGCGCTGCACGCCAACATGTTCCTGGTACGCTACGCCCGCGAAGTGATGGACGCCGACGTGCTGGTGCTGCCGGGCGAATATAGTTTTGACGCGTTCCTCAGCGAACATGGCGGAGAGGCGCGATTGCGCCACGTCGTCGTGACCCGGAACGACCGCCTCTACGGCGTGATCCGCGTCAACATGGCATTGCGCCGCGGCCTGGAAGGCACCGCAACCGGCGTCACGCTGGGCGAGGTCGCCAGCCGCGATTTCACGATCGTCACCGAGGATGCCATCGCCTTCGATGTCATCCAGCGCATGTGGCGCAAACACGCGGTGATGGCGGTGGTGGTGCGCTCCCCCGCGACGCCGCGCGGCGAGGACGTGGTTGGCATCATTACGAAAGAGCATGTTGCGGATTCGGTGGCGCGCAGCCTTACGATTTATCCGCATTAGGAAACAAAGAAGGATTCTTCTTTTTCTGAAGAAAAAGAAGCAAAAAGACTTTTTCTTCTGGCGCTAACTGGGCGACGTTACGGGGCGGCGCGGCCGGTCGAATGCGTAGAGATTGCTGCCTTGCATGATGGCCTTTAGCGCGCTGCCGTAATTCGGGTCGGTGGCGTAAGTACCAGTCAGGCGTTCGGCGAACTGATCGTCATCCTCGGCCGCCATTGCCTGCCGATAGGGCGGGAACGTGGCTAGCAGCCTGCCATGCTCCGCAAACGCCTCTTCCAGCGAGGGGAATTTCCGGAACCGCGCGGCGATCACCACCTCCTTGCCGTCGAACACCTCGCGCGTTTGCGCCGTCACATATGGCTGGCCGGTCGCCGCCTTGATGCCGAACGGATTGTTGCTGCCCGGCGGCATGTGCGCGCCGCGGCCGCTTTCCAATATCCATTGCGCAATGCTGATGGCGGCCGGCACGCCCCAGGCCTGCTCCGCCGCCTGCGCCGCCGCAACGACCGACTCCGGAATCGGCTCCCGCGGCACCGCGGCCGGCACACGCGGCGCCACCGGCGCCAGGGCGCACAACGTCAGCCCGCCTGGCGTCACCAGCCCATCCGGCCGGGGCAGCCCCATCGCCTGGCCCTGAAACCGGCGTATGGCGGTAATGGTCGAAAGCCCGCACACGCCATCGATCGAAAGCGGAAATCCGCCCGGCCGCCGCGCATTCAACAAGGATTGCACCAACCGCACGTCGTCCGGCCGGTTTTCACCACCCTGGCCGACGCTCGCCGTCAGCATGCAAGATCCCTCCTAAAACGCCAAATATTAGTGTAACTAACTCACAGAAGACGCGCATCCGCGCGTGCCGCCCGGATCAACCTTGCCATGAAACACGCGCCATAGGCAAGTTTTCTTTTTCCTTGACAAATTGCGCCAAAACTAGGTATTTATACCTTCCCTAACGGAAAGGCGATATCATGTCAGGCAATCGCGGCGCACCGGACGGCAGCGATGTCGTGCTGCCATTCATATACGTGCCGGCCGGTGAGCCGGCGCCAGCCGAGTGGCTGTCGGCGCATCCGGACCCGGTGCGCCTGGCCGCGCGCCTGGTGCCCC
>DATJOH010000157.1:0-2549 GCA_035507235.1 Acetobacteraceae bacterium | reverse complement strand
ACGATGCGGAGCAGAATGTCCGACACCGATGTGACCCTAGTGAGTGCGCTGTCCGAGCGCTACCTCGCCTACGCGCTTTCCACCATCATGTCGCGCAGCCTGCCGGATGTGCGGGACGGGCTGAAGCCGGTGCACCGGCGGCTGATCTATGCCATGCGGCTGCTGCGCCTGGACCCGGCCGCCGGCTTCAAGAAATGCGCCCGCATTGTCGGCGACGTGATGGGCAAATTCCACCCGCATGGCGACGTCGCGATCTACGATACGCTGGTGCGGCTCGCGCAGGATTTTTCCGTGCGCTACCCGCTGGTGGAGGGCCAGGGCAATTTCGGCAATGTCGACGGCGATAATCCGGCGGCGATGCGCTACACGGAAGCGCGCCTCACCGACGTGGCACAGGCTCTGCTCGCCGGCATCGATGACGACGCCGTCGATTTCCGCGCCACCTACGATGGCGAGGAGCAGGAACCGCTGGTGCTGCCGGCGGCGTTTCCCAATCTGCTCGCCAACGGCGCCGCCGGCATCGCCGTCGGCATGGCAACGAGCATTCCGCCGCACAATGCGGGCGAGCTCTGCGCGGCGGCGCTGCATTTGATACGACACCCGAAGGCAACCAGTGCCGATTTGCTGAAATTTGTTCCTGGGCCGGATTTTCCGACCGGGGGCGTGCTGGTGGAAGATCGCGCCGCCGTGCTTTCCGCCTACGAAACGGGACGCGGCGGCTTCAGGCTGCGCGCGCGTTGGGCAGTGGAACAGGGGCGTTTTTCCACCTGGACGATCGTGGTGAGCGAAATCCCTTACCAGGTGCAGAAGAGCAAGCTGATCGCCGAAGTCGCCGCCTTGATGGAGGCGAAGAAACTGCCGCTGCTCGGCGACATACGCGATGAAAGCGCCGAGCATGTCAGGCTGGTTATCGAACCGAAAAGCCGCGGCATCGAGCCCGAAGTGCTGATGGAAACGCTGTTCCGCGCGACGGATCTGGAAATACGTTTTCCGTTGAACATGAACGTGCTCGGCGCCGACCGCACGCCCGGCGTCATGGGCCTGGCCGACGTGCTGCGCGCCTGGCTCGATCACCGGCACGTGGTGCTGGTGCGACGCAGCACCCATCGCCTCGCCGCCATCGACAGGCGGCTGGAAATTCTCGACGGATTTCTCAAAGTCTATCTGAACCTGGATGAGGTGATACGCATCATCCGGGAGGAGGACGACGCCAAGGCCGGCCTGATGCGCGCATTCGCGCTGTCCGACGCCCAGGGGGAGGCCATTCTCAACATGCGGTTGCGCAGCCTGCGCCGGCTGGAAGAACTGGAAATCCGCAAGGAGCACAAGGCACTTACGAAAGAGCGAAAGGATCTGCAGGCGCTACTGAAGGACGAAAAACTGCGCTGGGAGACGATTGCCGGCGAAATCGAGCAGACGCGGGAGAAATTCGGCGGCGGCGCGCTGGGCAAGCGTCGCACGGAAATCAGCGGGCCTCCGGCGGCGGTGGATTTCACCGCCCTTACCCAGGTGGAACGGGAGCCGATGACCGTCATCCTCTCGCAACAAGGCTGGGTACGCGCGGTGCGCGGCCATATCGCCGACGGCGAGGGGCAAAAATTCAAGGAAGGCGATTCGCTGCGGCTGTTGTTGCCCTGCGAAACAACCGACAGGCTTGTGCTTTTTGCCACCGACGGCCGTATCTTCACGCTGCGCGCCGGCGACATCCCGCGCGGCCGCGGCGATGGCCAACCCATCCGCGTCATGACCGACCTTGGCCAGCAGGACGACATCGTGGCGCTGTTCGTGTGGCATGACGAAGCGCGCTACCTGGTGGCGGGTAACACGGGGCGCGGCTTCGTCGTAAAATCCGCTGATCTGGTCGCCGAAAAACGCACGGGCAAGCAAATCCTCAACCTGAAGGACGGCGAGCGCGCGACGATCTGCGTGCCGGCGGAGGGCGATCATGTCGCCGTCATCGGCGAAAACCGCAAATTGCTGATTTTCGCGCTGAACCAGCTTCCCGAAATGGCACGCGGTGCCGGTGTCGCGCTGCAGAAATACCGCGAGGGCGGGCTGTCGGACGTCAAGGTGTTTGCATTGAGCGACGGCCTGAGCTGGAAATCCGGGGAACGCGTGCGCACCGAGAATAATTTGCGCGACTGGATCGGCGAGCGGGCGCAGGCCGGGCGGATGCCGCCTAACGGATTTCCGCGGAGCAATAAGTTTTAAGAAGGGAGGCTTCTTTTTTGAAAAAAAGAAGCAAAAAACTTTTATCCGTTTCGGATGGCAGCATCCGTATCCGCCGATTTGGCCTGGCTGGTGGAAGCCACTGATAAAAGTCTTTTGCTTCTTTTCTTCAGAAAAGAAGTCCTTTCTTCCCTGTTCTCCCTTGCTACCCTACCTGGTCAGTTACGAAGAGCCTTCCTTGCCTTCTTGTGCCGCCACGCGACCTGGCGCTACCCTTGGCCAAACCAGGGGAGAGGAAACCTGCCATGCGCACCACCTGCGCGGCCGCCGCAGCGCTGTTCTTTACCGCGCCTGCTTTTGCCGCCTCCACTGGCGTCGTG
>DATJOH010000156.1:0-3281 GCA_035507235.1 Acetobacteraceae bacterium | reverse complement strand
CAGGCGCCCGTCCGCACCGCCGCGGTAACCAGTTCGGCGCCGCCGGTGGCGCCGCCGCCTGCGCCAAGCGAAACGACGCTGTTCCGCATGAGCGGATCCGGGGATGCCGCCGCTTCGCTCGCCCCCGCGCTGGCCGCCGCCTATCTGACCAACATAGGCGACACTGACATACGCACCGTCCCGGCAACCGCGGCCACGCCCGGGAAAATCACCGGTCAGCGCGGCGACCACGCGGAAGCCATCCTGGTGTCCGGCACCGACGCCGCTGACGGCTTCAAGGCGCTTGGCGCACACGGCACCGATGTGGTGCTGGCCTCGCGACGTATCCGCCGCGACGAGCTCACCGCACTTTCCGCCCTCGGCGACCTCAGCGCGCCCGACGCGGAACACGTCGTGGCACTCGGCGCGCTGGCGATCGTGGCCGGCCCCGGCAATCCACTGACCAGCCTGAGCAAGGCACAGGTGCGCGATGTCTTCACCGGCGCGATCACGCGATGGAACGGCCTCGGCGGCATCGCGGCACCGATCGACATTGTCACGCTCGATCCCGCCAGCGATCTCGGCGCCAGTTTCGCAACTCTCGCGCTAAACGGCACGCCACTCGCCGCCAGCGCCAAAAAATTTCCCGATCCCGCCGCAGCCACGGACGCCATCGCCGCCGATAGCAACGCCATCGGCGTCGTCGATACCCGTCACATTGGCGGCTTGCACGCCATCGCGCTGGCCGAGACCGGCGCCGCGCCGCTGTCCCCCACCGACGGTGCCGCGGTCGCCAGCGAGGATTATCCGCTCACCTATCGTATTTATCTCTATGCGCCCGCCACCGGCACCGGCATCGCCAAGCGGTTCGTCGATTTTGCCATGTCGCCAGAGGGCCAGGCGGTGGTGACGCAAGCCGGTTTCGTTTCGAGAACGGTGAAGCCATCGGCGCCGGTAGCCGCGCCCGCGCCGCAAACCCCGCTCGATCGGCTGCGCGCCCTCGTCGCCGGTGCCAAGAAATGGGGCAGCGGCTTTCACTTCCAGCCAAGATCCACCAATCTCGATGCCGCCGGCCAGCGCGACCTCGACCGCGTATTCAGCTACCTCATTTCAAACCACGACACCGGCGACAAACTGATCGTGGTCGGCTTTGCCGACAACCAGGGCGATCCGGCGCAGAACCTGATCGTTTCGCAAAAGCGCGCCGAAGCCGTGGCCGCCCTGTTTACCGAACGCGGCATGAAGCCAGGCAAGGTCGCGGGTTTCGGCGAGGATCTGCCCGTCGCCAACAACAACACCGAGGATGGCCGCAACCAGAACCGGCGCGTGGAGGTTTATGTTCTGCCGTAGGCAGATAAGGAAGTGTTTCTTTTTTGAAAAAAAGAAACAAAAAACTTTTGATCTTGGCTTCCAGCCAGGAAGCTAGATAGGCAGACTCGGGAGCGCCCGGAACAGATAAAAGTCTTTTGGTTCTTTTTTTCAAAAAAGAACTCTTCTTAGGCTCAATCACGCGGACTGGGCGAAGATCTCCCTCCCAATCAGCATCCGGCGAATCTCACTTGTTCCCGCACCGATTTCATAGAGTTTCGCGTCGCGCAGCAGGCGGCCAGTCGGGTAATCGTTGATATAGCCGTTGCCGCCCAGGCATTGTATCGCTTCCAGCGCCATCCAGGTTGCCCGCTCCGCGGCGTAGAGGATGGCGCCAGCCGCGTCCTTGCGCGTGGTCTGGCCGCGGTCGCACGCCTTCGCCACCGCATAGACATAGGCGCGCGCCGCGTTCATCGTCGTGTACATATCGGCCAACTTGCCTTGCATGAGCTGGAACTCGCCGATGCTCTGACCGAATTGCTTGCGCTCGTGCACATAGGGCAGCACCGCATCCATGCAGGCCTGCATGATGCCAAGCGGTCCCGCCGCCAGCACCGCGCGTTCATAATCCAGCCCGCTCATCAATATATTCACGCCGCGCCCGAGGCCGCCCATCACGTTCTCGGCCGGCACTTCGCAATCCTGAAACACCAGTTCGCACGTGTTCGACCCGCGCATGCCGAGCTTGTCCAGCTTCTGATGCGTGGAAAATCCGGGAAATCCACGCTCTATCAAAAACGCGGTGATGCCGCGCGATCCCGCCTCGGGATCGGTTTTGGCATACACCACCAGCACATCCGCATTTGGCCCGTTTGTGATCCACATCTTGGTACCGTTCAGAATATACCGCTCGCCCTGCCGCCGCGCCGCCAGGCGCATCGAAACGACATCGGACCCCGCCCCCGGCTCGCTCATCGCCAGCGCGCCCACTGCGGTGCCGGCGATCAACCCCGGCAAATAACGCTGCTTCTGTTCCTCCGAGGCGTTACGCCGTATCTGGTTCACGCAAAGATTGCTGTGCGCGCCATAGGAAAGCCCGACGGAGGCGGAGGCGCGGGAAATTTCCTCCATCGCCACGACATGTTCCAGGTAGCCCATGCCGGCGCCGCCATACTCCTCCTCCACGGTGACGCCAAGCACGCCGAGATCACCGAATTTTTTCCATAGATCGGCGGGGAAATCGTTTTCCTTGTCGATGAGGGCCGCCCGGGGCGCGATTTCGTCGGCGGCGAAATTCGCGACTTCACGGCGGAGCATGTCGGCGGTGTCGCCGAGGTCGAAATCGAGGGTGGGCAGCGTGTTGGCCAGCATGGTCGGAGGTCCTTGAGAGGGGAAGTCGTTGTGAGAAAATATTAAACCTGGTCCGATTGCCAACTATGGAGCAAGGATAAAGCCTTGTCATAGTGCGGCCTTAGCCACTGATGCTGTCGCTGGCGCTCTGGGTCGGATATTGGCTCTGAGCCGCCCGCACCAGCGTAATCCGTGGCAAGTCGATTGCCTTCGTAATCAATTACAGTGGGCGCCCTGAACTCCAGAATAAGTTCCTCAAGCGCGTATAGCGGCATCGATAAAAAGAAGAAATTTTCGAATAGATAGCAAAACCATATAACGTACATACGCGTCCGCCAGTCGGCGATATCATCAGCTGGTATGTTGTTGAAGGACGCGACGAGCCCCTGCCGGCCCACGGGGTCTCGCGGATCGACGCGCGGTGAGACGTAGGACGCGGCCACGGCCAGCCGTATTTCTTCGTGGCTCAGTGCCGCCAAACGGGCGTAATCGATAGGGACGGCGGGAGCAGCTTCAAACGTTAGCATATTTCAAAGCTTATTCCGATTGGGGAGGCGGCTAAATACATCCATACGGACCACCGGCCGACGCAACCCCCAACAGCAAAAGTCTTTTTGCTTCTTTTTCTTCAGAAAAAGAAGAAT
>DATJOH010000155.1:0-3542 GCA_035507235.1 Acetobacteraceae bacterium | reverse complement strand
CATAGATCGCGATGCTGCCATTCGACCGCACGCTGCCCAGCGTCGCGGCCAGATTGCCGCCGAAATCGACATCCACCACGTGATCCACGCCGGCGCCGCCGGTCAGCGCCCGCACCCGCGCCGCCACGTTCTCCTGGCGGTAGTTGATGACGTGCGCCGCGCCGCCCTCGCGTGCCCGCTCCGACTTCGCCTCAGAGCTGACGGTTGCGATCACCGTCGCACCCGCCCACGCCGCGAGCTGCACCGCGTAATGGCCCACCGCACCCGCCGCGCCGGTCACCAGCACGGTGCGCCCCTGCACCGGTCCGGCCACGAAGACGCAGTAATGCGCGGTCATGCAGGGAATGCCGAGCGTGGCGCCCTCGGCGAACGACATCGTGTCAGGCAGCTCGGTCACCAGGTCCGCGTTCAAAGCGATGTATTCCGCGGCGGTGCCCATCCAGCGGCCGTTGCGCTGGCCGTTGTACAGCCAGACGCGCTTGCCCACCCAGGACGAGGGAACCATCGACCCGGCCGCATCCACCACGCCGGCACCGTCGCTGCACGTGATGACGCGGGGGAATTCCATCGCCGGCACCGGTCCGCGGCGGCGATACGTGTCAGATGGGTTCACGCCGGCTGCTTCCAGGCGGACGCGGACTTCATAGTTTCCCGGTTCCGGCGCCGGCAGTTCGCCGTACGTCAGCACCTCTTGCGCCGGTCCCTGCCGGTCGTACCAGACCGCGTGCATGTGCGGCAGCTTAAACGGCTTGCCGCCCTGGTGGGAGTGCCATCGCGCCGCCGCTGCCGGCCACCGTCCCCAGCTCCTCGATCAATGGCTGCAGAAACTCCCGATAGTGCCGCCACCGGCCGACGGACGTGCCATAGATCGGCCGGCGGACCTGGATCGCGCTGGCGGTGCGGACGGTGCGCTGCGTCCGATGAAACGTGAGACACGCGCCGTTCCATTCCAGTCCGCAGAACGCCACCACCCGGCGCGCCTGCTGCTCCATATCTGAAACGATATCCTCGTATTGCACGTCCAGCATGATGTCCGGCGGCAGCACGCCTCGCCAGTGCGTCATCAACGCATCATAGGCCCGGTAGTAGCGGGCGAGCTCCCGGAGGTCGTGGCTGTACGGCTGGCTCGCGCTGAACAAAAGCGAGAAGCAGGACAGGCATGTGTCGATCGGATCGCGGCGCACATGAATGATCCGCGCGTTCGGCAGTGCCAGATGAATAAGGCCGAGGTAAAGAAAGTTTCCCGGCATCTTGTCGATGATCCGCATCGCCGCCGGCGCCTGCCCGGTAACTGCCGCGACGTAGCGGGCGCCGAGCTGACGCAGCCCGTCACCTGACAGCGTTGGCACCACCTCCGGAAAGCGCATGGACGGATCCGGCCCTCTCAAGGCGGTCGCGATGCGTTCGACTTCCTTGCGCTCCCCAGCGCCAAACACGTTGGGATGGCTGGCCAGGATTTGCTCCAGCAGCGTTGTGCCCGAACGTGGCATGCCCACGATGAACACCGGCGCGGCCGACGAATCGCCAAGCCCCTTTCTGCTGTGCAGCATGGCCGGACTGAAGACCTGTTTGATTCGTTCGAAGGCGTCCAGCACGGCGGATTCATCATAGTCGATCCCACGCCGCTTCAGCGCGTTCCCCTGGACAAAATGCCGGAAGGCGCTTGCATATTGCCCGAGATCGGCACTGGCCTTGCCCAGGGCGAAGTGCAGCTCAAGCTGGTCCTTCGCCGGCAATGTTGCTAGATCCTGTGCCAGCCGTTCCGCCATTTCGTAGTACTTATCGCCGGCATTGACCTGCCTGGTCTCGATCAGGTGACGGTAATAGACCGCGGTGTTGGGGGCAAAGGCAATTGCCGTCTCATAGGCGCGCTCGGCCTCCACCAGGCGTCCCATATCCTTGTACGCATTGCCGAGATTATTATAGGCGTGGGCATAATCCGGCTTGAGCCCAAGGGCCTTCTCATAATGCGCGAGCGCCTCGCCGAACCGGCCCTGATCGGCAAGCGCGCTGCCGAGATTGTTGTAGACCTCGGCATAATCCGGCTTGAGGCGAAGCGCGTGCCGATAATAGGCGATGGCATCATCCGGCCGCTCCTGACCGGCGAGCAGGTTGCCGATGTTGTTGTGGAATTCGGCGACATCGGGCTTCAGCGCCAGTGCGCGTGCGAAATGTGCCGCCGCTTCGGCGGTCTTGCCCTGATCGGCCAGAACGTTGCCCAGATTGTTGTGCGCTTCCGCGTAGTCGGGCATGAGCGCCAGCGCACGCTCGAAACACGCGACGGCCTCGGCCAGCCGGCCCTGCCGTTTGAGTGCATTGCCCAGATTGTTGTGTGCGGCGACCATATCGGGTTTCAAGGCGATCGCGCGCTGATAATGCGCGATTTCCGCGTCCGTTTTTCCCAGGCCTTTGAGCGCGTTGCCCAGATTGTTGTGAATATCGGCAAAATCCGGCCGCAGCGCCGCGGCCTGCGTCAAATGCGCCGCCGCGTCGGCAAACCTCCCCTGCTCCGTCAGGGCGGTCCCAAGATTGTAGTGTGCCTCGACATAATCCGGCTTGATGGCAAGGGCACGCCGGTACTGGGCAACGGCATCCTCGGGCTGGTTCAGCGCTCTCCAGGCGTTGCCCAGATTGTTGTGCGCCTCGGCGAAGTCCGGCCTGAGCGCGACGGCGCGCTGGTACTGCGCCACGGCCGCGGCGAAGTTCTTCTCTTCCTGCAGGGCATTGCCCAGATTGAGGTAATAGAACGGAACGTCGTCTCGCAGCCCGATCGCCCGACCGATCAGCTCGATGGCGTCGGCGTGCCGCCCTTTGCTGGAGGCGGCCACACCGAGCAAATGCAGGCTGTCCGCGTGGCGGGCATCATGCGTCAGAATGTCGCGGCATGCTTGCTCCGCCTCGGCAAGCCGGCCCGACCGATAGAGGCGGATGGCAATAGAGAACGTCGTATTGATATCGTAACGCAACTTTGCGCGGCCGCCGTCCCGCCTGTTTCGCGGGTGCTCCCCATGCTTTCGCCCCATCATCCCCTCAGCCCGAGTTGGCCCGCAGGCCGTGGTCAGGGTCATTGCATCCGAATGTAACGGGCAGATTTCTGATCTAGGACAAATTTGATTGTTACAATTTTTTAGATAGATGTAGGCGTAATTCAGCATAATCGCGGCGTGGCTGGGCCGCCGGGACCGACTGCGGCGCGGCGCGGCACTACCGCGCGGTGCGCGACGGACCCGCGCCGCGCTGCTGCCGCCGCTGAATTCGTGATAGGTTCGGAATATCCGCCTAACAATTGACCCTCCGCGTGGTGCGGCCATGTGGGCGCCGAGTTAACGCGCCGCAATCTTTCCAGCCTTTTGCGCCGCGAGCGTTCCGCCTAGTGTGCGGCGCATGTGCGGTCGCCGCGAGTTTGCCTGAGTCGCCATGACGGCCCTGGCCGCGTCGTCTGCCCTGCGCCTGCCACCGGCCGCGCCGCCAAAGCGGTTCCAGTGGTCGGTCCTGCTCTCGATCCTGCTGCATCTGGGGCTGCTGGCGCTGCTTATCCTGGC
>DATJOH010000154.1:0-5829 GCA_035507235.1 Acetobacteraceae bacterium | reverse complement strand
GCCCGCCGCCGCGGCGTGAATTTGCGCGGTGCCGCGTGATGATGCTCGCACTCTACCAGGGGCCTCAAGCATTGCCTCCGGCGGCCAGGGGGCTTTGCCCCCTGGACCCCCATTGGGGCCGGGGGCCCCAAACCCCGACTATGTGTCAAAGGAAAAGGAGGGGCGCTAAGCCGGCGGCTGCAATTTCCGTGTTGCGCCCCTCCTTTTCCTCTGACGAAAACAGATGGGGGTGTGGGGCGTCACGCCCCAGCGGGGTCCAGGGGCAGAACCCCTGGCCGCCGGAGGCAACCATCCGGCGTGGCCCGGGTCAAAGGCCGCCGGCTACATGCCGCCTGGTCGTATTGCCATTTGGCGCCGGACCGGCATTGTTGCGGGGTTAATGGCCGCTGAGGGGCGCACATGGCTTTACCTATCAAGCACCTGCCTAAGAAACCGGGCTGGGTGGCGGATTTTCAGGCATTCATCATGCGCGGCAGCGTGGTGGATCTGGCGGTCGGTATCATTATCGGCGCCGCCTTCACCGGCATTGTGCAGAGTTTGGTAAAGGACGTGTTCAATCCGTTGATTGGCATTGCCACCGGCGGCGTCGATTTTTCAGATCGCTTTCTTACCATCCGCGGCCCCATTGAACCCACGGTGGAGGCGGCGAAGAAGGCGGGGGCCGTTACGATAAATTACGGCCTGTTTCTGAATGCGGTCATCCAGTTCCTTATCGTTGCGTTTGTGATATTCTGGGTGGTGCGCGCGCTGAATGCGCTGATGCGCAAGAAGGAGGAAGAACCGGTCCCCGCAGCGCCGACGCCTTCCGAAGCCCTGCTCACCGAAATCCGCGATCTCCTCAAGCAGCGCGCTTAGACTGTCGTCAGGCGTCAGTCATCGGTGGTATGACCCCTCCGATGACTGACAACTGACGGCTGATACCGTGTTCGGGTTTCTGCGGCGTGCTTTTTGGAGCGACGAGGGGGTTGCGGGGTCGCTCACCGGGTCGTTCGACGTACGGGGCGAGACGCTGGTTGGGGTCGTATGCATCGAGGAATTCATGCCCACGGAGGGCATGATCGTTGAGGCGGCCCGACGTGGCATGGTGATCGCCAGCTGCGCCGCGGGGCCGGATCCGGGCAATCACCGGCTGCCATTTACGATGCCGCTTGATGCCGGCTTTGATCTTAAGGATCTCGCCCGCGAGGCGATAACGCTCACCGGGCGCAATCGCCGCGGCGACACCGGCACGCTGACGCTGAATGGCACGACGCACATGGCGCTGATCCGCATGGGCGCGCCGGCGGAGGCGATTTTCGACATCGATTTCCGCCGTGGCGGCGACACTGGGGGCTTTCTCGGCAACGGTTGGGCGGCGCCGGAACACGGCGTTACCTGGACGCTTGGCGATAACAGCGTGATACGCTTTCCCCGCCCGATCGTAGCCGATAACGGTCCGCGCGGTTACTTGCTACGACTGCGATTCAACCCCTATGTGACGCCGGAGGTACCGACGCAGCAGCTGGGAATTTATCTGAACAACGAACTGGTCGCTGATGTCAACGTGCGTGGCGACAGCTCGGAATTTTACGAATGTCGCCTGGACGCGGACCTGCTCGCACGCGGCGATGCGAAGAAATGCAAGCTGCGCCTGTATCATCCCAACGCGCACGCGGCGACGCCGGATGGGCCGCGCATTGCTTTCGCGTTCCGGCGCGCCACGCTCGCACGTCCGCTGGAATAGGCGGGCAACTCCGGATGTCGTTTGCCGAAATTGAAAGAAACTCCGTCACCCGACATCCGGAATTCGATTTAAATCCGTCCCATCAGGACGAGGATAAGGACGACCAGCAGCACAAGTCCTATGCCGCCCGAGGGGTAGTAGCCCCAGCCAGTACTATAAGGCCAGGTTGGTATGGCGCCCAGCAGAAGCAGGACCAGCAGTACAAGTAGTATCGTGCCCATGGCGTTACGACCTCACCCCGACGTTGCAATACGGGGTAGAAACGCTGTTGCCCTGATTTGGTTGCAATCAGGCATCAGGCATCCTGATACCTGATACCTGCCTACAGATGCCGGCGGAAGAACCCGAGCGCATCATCGCGCGCGTCGGCCCAGCTATCGGGGCTGTAAACCTCCCGCTCCTCGCAGGCGAAGCCGTGCGTGCCGGGATAGATCGACACGGTGACGGCCGGCTGGGCACGGCGGATCGACTCGACATCGGCCAGAGGGATGACCCGGTCGCCCTCCGCGAAAATCAAATGGGTTGGCGCGCGCGGCGCCTGCTGCCGCGCTTCCGCGATGCCGGGACCGTAGAAGCAGACCGCGGCCTGGAAGACATCGAGCTGCGTCGCGGCGTGCCAGGCGGCGGTGGCGCCCCAGCCGAAGCCGATAATGCCGAGGCGCTTCTGTTCAATCGAGGCGGCCGTGGCGGCGATATCGCGCACCGCGTCGGCGTAATCGACCTGGTCGCGTATGGCCTTGCTGCGGGCGATATCGTTCAGCCGGTAGCTGAGGCGGGCGGCGGGTTCCACGCGGGCAATGAGGTCGGGCGCGAGCACGCGGTAGCCGAAGGCGGCCAGGCGGTCGGCCAGGCGATGGGCATGCGGCACCAGGCCGGGCAGCGAGTCGCACAGAATGAGGGCGATCGGCAGTGCCTTGTCGCCGGTGTCGTAAACGTCGAACTCGTGGCCGTCCTCGGCCGTGAGGTGGGTCAGTCGGCTCATGGGCACGCCGGGAGGCACCTGAATTTGTTTCTCTTTCGGCACGCCTGACAGGCTGTCGCCGCCCCGTCCCTAGCGCGGACGGCGCCCGCCATGAAAGCATTATCGTGCCACCGTCGCGACAATCGTCGCGCCGACGTGCCGTGCCGCACACGCCCGTGTGGAGCGGGCGGCAGCGCGCCCGGTTCGCGCTAGTGCAGGTGGCGAAGATGTTCGGTGTGGCGCCACTCCGCCGGCGAGACGAGGCCGGCCGCGGCGACACGCACCGAGTGCAATCGCCCTTCCAGCTCGCGCCGCCAGAATGTGAGGAATTTCGACAGCACCGGATATTGCGGCGCCACGTCATAGTCCTGCCAGACAAAACTCTGCAGAACCGCCGGGTGATCCGGCATATGATACAGGATTTCGGCCGTGGTCAGCCGATAGCCTTCCAATTGTAGTGCCAAGCTCATACACGCGTCCCTATTCCAGCAAAAAACCTCCTTGCCGCCGGCTAGCGCTGGCTTCCCATGCCGCGCCTCTTGGTTGGGGCGGCAACGCCATGCTGGCCGAAGTGAAACCGCCATAGCAAGAAAAAGTTGCTGTAGGATCAATGCGTTGGCACTCATTTCCCAAAAGTGCTGCCACGCCCCCTTGACGCGCCGGGGCGCCGGGCCTAAGTCGCTGGCACTCTCAACCTGAGAGTGCTAGCAGCGCAGGCGAGGAAATGGTTCCGCCGCCGCGCCCTGACATGAGCAGAGGATCGATCCGCATGGCGAATTTCCGCCCGCTGCATGACCGTGTCGTCGTTCGCCGCATCACCGCGGAAGAGAAGACGGCCGGCGGCATTATCATCCCCGACACCGCCAAGGAAAAGCCGCAGGAAGGCGAAGTGGTTTCGGTTGGCCCCGGCGCGCGTAACGAACAGGGCCAGATCGTGGCGCTGGACGTGAAGGCCGGCGACCGCGTGCTGTTCGGCAAATGGTCCGGCACCGAAGTGAAGATCGGCGGCGAGGAGCTGCTGGTGATGAAGGAAAGCGACATCATCGGCATCGTCGAGCAGGCAGCCGCCAAGGCAAAAGCCGCCTAAGGCGGGGCCTGCCCGAGTTCGGGCTTGCCAAGGTTGACGTAACGAATTGACGAGGAAATAACACTCATGGCTGCGAAAGAAGTACGTTTCGGCGGCGATGCCCGCCAGCGCATGCTGCGCGGCGTCGACACGCTCGCCGACGCGGTAAAAGTGACGCTCGGCCCCAAGGGCCGCAACGTCGTCATCGACAAATCCTTCGGCGCTCCCCGCATCACCAAGGACGGTGTGACGGTGGCCAAGGAAATCGAGCTTAGCGACAAGTTCGAGAACATGGGCGCACAGATGGTGCGCGAAGTGGCGACCAAGACCAACGACCTGGCCGGTGACGGCACCACCACCGCGACCGTGCTCGCCCAGGCGATCGTTCGCGAGGGTGCGAAGGCCGTGGCCGCGGGCATGAACCCGATGGACCTGAAGCGCGGCATCGACAAGGCGGTTGCCGCCGTCGTTGACGAGCTGAAGTCCAAGAGCCGTAAGATCACGACGCCGGCGGAAACCGCCCAGGTCGGCACCATCGCCGCCAACGGCGAAGCCGAAATCGGCCGCATGATCAGCGAAGCGATGCAGAAGGTCGGCAACGAGGGTGTGATCACCGTCGAAGAGGCCAAGGGCATCCAGACCGAGCTCGATGTCGTCGAGGGCATGCAGTTCGACCGCGGCTATGTCTCCCCGTATTTCATTACGAATGCGGAGAAGATGGTCGCCGATCTGGCCGATCCGTACATCCTCATTCACGAAAAGAAGCTGTCGTCCCTGCAGCCGCTGCTTCCCCTCCTGGAAGCCGTCGTGCAGTCCGGCCGTCCGCTGATGATCGTGGCCGAGGACGTTGAAGGCGAGGCGCTTGCGACACTGGTGGTCAACAAGCTGCGTGGCGGCCTGAAGATCGCCGCCGTGAAGGCGCCGGGCTTCGGCGATCGCCGCAAGGCCATGCTGGAAGACATCGCCATCCTCACCGGTGGCCAGGTCATTAGCGAAGATCTCGGCATCAAGCTCGAGAACGTGACGCTCGCCATGCTCGGCAAGGCCAAGAAGGTCCTGATCGAGAAGGAGAACACCACGATCGTCGAGGGTGCCGGCGAAAAGGCCGACATCACCGGCCGCTGCAACCAGATCCGCGCGCAGATCGAGGAAACCACCTCGGACTACGACCGCGAGAAGCTGCAGGAGCGTCTGGCGAAACTGGCTGGCGGCGTCGCGGTGATCCGCGTCGGCGGCAGCACCGAGGTCGAGGTGAAGGAGCGCAAGGATCGCGTCGATGACGCGCTGCATGCGACCCGCGCCGCGGTCGAGGAAGGCATCGTTCCGGGTGGCGGCGTGCCGCTGGCCCGCGCGAGCAAGATCCTCGCGACGCTGAAGCACGATAACGAGGACCAGAAGTTCGGTATCGACATCGTGCGCAAGGCGGTGCAGTGGCCGCTGCGCCAGATCGCCGAGAATGCCGGCGAGGACGGTGCGGTGGTTGCCGGCAAGGTGCTGGACAGCGACAAGTACGATTACGGCTTCGACGCGCAGACCGGCGAATACAAGGACCTGGTGGCGGCCGGCATCATCGACCCGACAAAGGTGGTGCGCACGGCCCTGCAGGACGCGGCTTCGGTTGCGGCGCTGCTGATCACCACGGAAGCGATGATCGCCGAAAAGCCGGAGAAGAAGGGCCCGCCGATGCCGCCGGGTGGCGGCATGGGCGACATGGATTTCTAATCCAGCCGCACAGGCAACAAAGAGGGCGGACCGTGAGGTCCGCCCTTTTTTGTTAAGGGGAAGAATCTTCCTTTTCTGAAGAGAAAGCAGCGAAGAACCCCTTCTCAAGACAGTGAAACGAAGAGAATTACGTTGGGCGTAGCGGCGCTTACCGTAAGCAGGTGTCGCCAGCTTGCCGCCGGCGCGCGAGGCGATTAACGCCCAAACCGAAAACCGTCTTTTTGCTTCAGAAGCGCGCACGGCACGCGTGGCGTTCCCGCATTGCGCGCGGCAATGCGGGGCGACACCATAGCGGTTCCGCAATGTCATGAAGGGACCGGGATTTCGGCGGCGAGGGCGAGGAAGACGGGATCGCGG
>DATJOH010000153.1:0-2315 GCA_035507235.1 Acetobacteraceae bacterium | reverse complement strand
CAATCTAGACACACAATCCCTAAACAACCCAATACCAATCAAAAATGAACGCCAGTTCGAACAGGCGTGGTCGATGACGCCGCTCGGCCGTGGCCCCTCACCCGCCGAGATCGCCGGCGCCGTGCGTTACGCCGCCACCACCCGCTCGCTCAACGGCCAGATCCTGGTACTGGATGGCGGTGCCAGCCTCGTGCCGCGGGCACGCGATATCTCCGTGGATGGAGCCGCGCTGGAGCATGATCGCTTCAAGCTGGCGCAGCCGGAAGCGTGAATGATGCGGGAAAACAAAGAGCTAGAGCGCGATTGCGCCGCATAGTCATAGTCATGGCAACATCAAGCAATCGCGTTCTAGCCGCCACGGCAACGGCGCCGCCGGCCGCGACCTCCTGAGCCTCACATGCAATAGCATCCTATGCGGGGAATATCCGGCACAACTCGCGTAACCGGCGGTTGACAGCCCGCCCAAATTCCCGCGCATTGCCACTTGTCGGGGCATGGTGTTTTCGGCGCATTGGCGAGGGAAGTCCGGCTGCCGCCCAGCCATGCCGCAAAAGGTTTCGGACGCCCCGGCCAGGCGGCGCCCGACGTTAGGATTCCCGTGCTGTATCATCAGGCTGAAGGTCGCGCTGTGTGCGGAACCGACGACATGGCCACCATGGCCGCAGCGGACCGCCGCTTGCTCGCATTGTCGGCGACCGGGCTGCTGGATAGTCCCGCCGAGCCGCGTTTCGATCGCCTGACCCGGCTGGCCGCGGCGTCCGTCGGCGCGCCGGTCGCGCTCATTTCCCTGGTCGATGCCGACCGGCAATTCTTCAAGAGTGCCGTCGGCCTCGCGGAACCCTGGGCATCGCTCCGGGAAACCAAACTCACCCATTCCTTCTGCCGCCACGTAATGGAGTCGGGCGCGCCGCTCATGGTCAACGATTCCCGCGCCCATGCGCTCGTGGCCGGCAACCCGGCGATCGAGGAACTCGGCGTCGCCGCCTGTCTGGGGGTGCCGTTGCAGGATCGCGACGGACACGTTCTGGGTTCGCTCTGCGCCATCGATGCGGTGCCGCGCACGTGGCAGGCGCGCGATCTCGCCCTGCTGCAAGGCCTGGCCGAGCTCGTGGAAGACGAAATCGAAACCAGCCGCGCCAGAAGCACCCTCGCCGATGCGGAGCGCCACTGGCGCACGGTGCTGAATATCGTACCGCAAATGGTATGGTCCACGCTGCCGGATGGCCGCGTCGATTATTACAATAGCCGCTGGTATGAATTCACCGGCGTCGCACCGGGCGAAACCGACGGCGACACCTGGCCCGCGGTGTTCCATCCGGAAGATCAGGCACGCGCCCTGGCGGTATGGCGGAACGCCGTCGCCACCGGCGGCTTCTATGAAATCGAATACCGGTTGCGCCACCACAGCGGCGAATATCGCTGGGCGCTCGGCCGCGGCGTGCCGTTGCGCGCCGAGGATGGCAGCATCGTGCGTTGGTTCGGCACCTGCACCGACATCCACGCCCTCAAACGCTCGGAAGAAGCCCGTGACCTGGTGACGCAGGAACTAAGCCACCGCATAAAAAACATCTTCACCGTCGTCAGTGCCATCGTATCGCTGTCCGCGCGCGAGGCCCCGGAAGCCGCCGTTTTTTCCGGCCGCCTCACCGACCGCCTGCTGGCTTTGGCGACAGCCCACGACCATGTGCTTCCACGGAGCGGCGCGCACTCCGGCCTGCCGGAAGACGGCCAGTCGCTACACGGAATCTGTGAATCGCTGCTGGCGCCCTATCGGGCCCGGCATAACCGCATCGACATTGCCGAAACAAAGCTGCGGGTCGGCGTTTCCGCCGCCTCGTCGCTGGCGCTCGTAATCCACGAACTGGCAACGAACGCGATGAAATACGGCGCGCTCTCCGTCTCGGGCGGCGCGGTTTCGCTCGATTGCGAAGAATCGGAGCCAGAAATCTCCCTCATCTGGCAAGAACGTGGCGGCCCGCCCATCGAAGCGACACCGGAAAAATCCGGCTTCGGCTCGTCGCTGGTGATGCGCGCCGCCACCATGCAACTCGGCGGCAAACTGACTTATGACTGGGGGCGCGACGGCCTGACCATGACCTTCAGGATCCCCAGGGAACGCCTCCTCACCTAAGGCAAGGAAAGGAAGCAGTTCTTTTTTGAAAAAAAAGAACTTTTGTCTGTTACGGGCAGCACCGAGTCTGCCCGTTTGAACCGGCCGCGGCGAGCCAAAGTCAAAAGTTCTTTGCTTCTTTCTTTCAAGAAAGAAGAATCTTCCTTGGTTGCGGAAAAGTCCACATGCGTGGGAGCCCGGTTGG
>DATJOH010000152.1:0-2569 GCA_035507235.1 Acetobacteraceae bacterium | reverse complement strand
AGAAGATCTTCCCTTCGGCGCCCAGGGACGCCAGCCCGCAGGCTTTGCGCGGACCGGCACAGGAAGCAGAACGTTACGTCCAAGCCCGCACCACATGTCCGCCATGCTCGCGCGCCGGGGCCGGCGTGCCCGGCGCAAAACGCCGCACCAGATTGGCGGGATTCAGATCCTCGACGGACGTGAAACCCAGCTGCCTGAGGCGGGCAGCCAACGGTGCGGCCTCGAAATAGGTAATCCAGGCCTCGCCGAGCGAGGCGACGTACGCGGCGCGGGTTTGCAGCATGGAACGCAGAGTCTCCGGCCAGACGGACGGCGGATCGGCATAGTCGAAAATGATTTCGGCCCCGCCTGGGAGTGAAGCGACATAGAACAGGGTCGCGAAAATCGCCGCCTCGGTCAGATAAGGAACGACGCCCAGCCAGACGAAAATCGCGCGACGCTCCGAATCAAAGCCGCAGGCGGCGAGACGTTCGGTCAGCGAATCCGTCTCGAAATTCACCGCAACGAAGCGCAGCGATGTGGGCACCGGAATCGCCGCGGCACGCAGGCAGTCGCGTTTCCAGGCCTGGGTGGCCGGGTGATCCACTTCGAACACCGTCATGGCGGCGCCGTGCGGCGCGCGATAGGCCTGGGTGTCGAGCCCGGCGCCCAGCACCACCAATTGATCCACGCCGGCGGCCGCGGCGGCGGCAACCGCATCCTCCGCCACGCGATGGCGGGCGGCGATGAAAAAACGCATCGGCCGCCGCTCCGGCTCCGCTTCGGCTTCGGCCGCCGCCTCCGCCGGGTCGGCGGCGAGAATCGCGAGCGCGAGCGGGTCCGAAAAAACGCGCCCGCCTTCCAGCACCTGGTGCGCGGCGCGATGGCGCGCGGCGGCGAGCGCGGTGCGGCTCGGTTCGCCCTCGATCATGGCGGGTGGAGTCCTTCTCGGGTTCGGGTTAGGCGGGCTTATGCGCTTCCTCACCGCCGCCGTCTGCGCCGCCTTTCTGGTCCTCGCCTGGTATGCGGTGGGGCGCCCGCAGAACCCGCCGGGCGGGGTTGCCGGGAAATTCGCATCGCTCTCCTTCGCGGCCTACGGGCCGGGTGAATCGCCGCTGCTGGACCGGTTCCCGACCGCGGCCGAGGCGGATCACCACATGGCGGTGGTGGCGCACGAGGCGGACGCGGTGCGCACCTACGCCGCGGTGGAAGGCGATTTCGACACCGCGGCGCTCGCACGGAAACATGGCCTGAAGGTCTGGCAGGGCATCTGGCTGGGGTCGGACCGCGCCAAGAACGACATCGAAATCGCCCGCGGCATCGCGCTCGCGCACAAATATCCCGACACCATCGTGCGCGTGGTGGTGGGCAACGAGGTGCTGCTGCGGCGCGATCTGCCGCCCGCGGAACTGATGGCCGACATCGACCGCGTGAAGGCAGCGGTGAAGCAGCCGGTAGCCTACGCGGATGTCTGGGAATTCTGGCTGCAATTTCCGCAAGTGGCGTCGCACGTGGATGTCATGCTCATCCACTTGCTGCCGTACTGGGAGGATGTGCCGACCGGCATAAACGGCGCGGTGCGCCACGTGGCCGACATATTTGCCCGCATGCGCACGGCGTTTCCGGGCAAGCAGATTGCCATTGGCGAAACCGGCTGGCCGAGCCGCGGCCGCGAGCGCGCCGACGCGTTACCGAGCCTGGTGAATGAAACGCGCTTCCTGCGCCAGTTCATGGCGCTGAGCCGGGCGGAAAATTTCGATTATAATTTCATCGAGGCATTCGATCAGCTCTGGAAATACAAGAGCGAGGGGATCGTCGGCGCCAACTGGGGCATTTTCGATGCGTGGCAGCATGTAAAAATACCGCTGACCGGCTCCGTATCGAACGACCAGGATTGGCCCTGGCACGCGGCATTTTCGGTCGCGGTGGGCGCGCTGCTGTCCGGGTTCGGCCTGCGGCAGGGCAGGGGGCTTTCGCCGCGACGGCAGCATGCCGTGGTGCTGGCCGGCATGGCAATGGGCGGGGCGTTGGTCTTCGCGGCCCTGAACGCGTGGCAGACCGCCTACGATATCCACCTGACAATCGCCGCGCTGGTGAATGTGCCGGGGCAATTGCTGCTGGCGGTGCTGGCGATAATGCGTCTGTCCGGTGCCATCCCGGCGGCGCCCGGGCGCACCGGCGCTGACGCCACTGAAACGGTGCGGGCTTTGATCACGCGATTTCGCGTGCCGCCTGCTGCCGGTCTCTTCGAGGATGTTTGCTTTCTCTTCGTGTGGACAGCCGCGGTGCTGCAAATGCTGCTGTGGTGCGACGGCCGTTACCGGGAATTCCCACTGAGCAGTTTTGCGGTGCCGGTGCTGGTAACGATCGGCCGGCTGATCGCGCGCGACCTGCCGCTGGATGGCGGCCAGCGCGAGGAGCTTTTTCTCGGTCTGGTGCTGATCGCCAGTGCCGTGGGCAGCGCGATCCTGGAAGGGCCGCTGAACACGCAAAGCCTTGTTTGGAATGCGTGTGCGGTGGTACTGGCGCTTCCGCCGTTACTGCGATTTGCCACTGCTTCGTACGAGGCGAGCGCGCGCACCTGAAAAAG
>DATJOH010000151.1:0-3146 GCA_035507235.1 Acetobacteraceae bacterium | reverse complement strand
ATCGGCTATTGGATCGGCGGGCTAGACGGGCTCGCGGCCCTGCCGGTCGAATATGCGCCGGAGCTTTGCCAGATCGTGACCCGCAATACGGCGCGCAGTGCCCGAACGGCGACGCTGCGCTTTCCCGCCACCGGGCTTCAGCTCTTCAAGCGCAGGGACAATTTCCCGCGCGCCGCGGGCGCGCCGCCGGAAGCGGTGGTGGAAGACGACGCGATGGCCACCCGGGTACGCTCGGCGGCACGGTCCAGATAGCGCCTGAGACGCCGGGCTCAGCTTCGACGGTCCAGCGCCTCGATGTCCTGCCAGATCGATTTGAACATTTTCTCGCGGTAGGATTTTTCCTCGACCGAGCCGGGAATGTCCGGGTGCAGGCGTTTGACGATGATCTGGCGGACGGATTTGTAGCGGTCCGGCGTGCCGGCGAGGGTGAGCCGCGCATCCACCATATTGGCCATTTCGGCGCGCGCGGTTTCCAGTTCGCGGCGCGCGGCCTCGGCCTCGCGCTTCCATTCCTCGCTCTGCATGCCGACAACGCGTATAGCGCGTTCCAGCACTTTCAGTTCGCGCTTGAGCGCCGCGACTTCCGACGGCGGTGCCTCCGCTTGGGGCGGCGGTGCCGGCTCGGCATGGCCGTTGAGGTGCTCGTTCATCTGGGCGCCGTTTGCGTGGCCCCCGCTGGCGTGAACGCCGCCGGCATGGCCATTCAGCGGCGCGGCCTCGGCGGTGGCGAAATCGGCGGGACGGGAACGTTGACCAAAGCTCGGACGGAAGGGCATGGGAGTTTCGGGGGCCTCGTGCAATTTGGCGCCGAAAACCATTTCGGCGTCGGCTAAAAACTGACTCCAGGTCGTGTAAACCCGCTTGTTATCCGGCGCGAACCAAACCTCGACCGCGTCCTCGTGATAGATGACGCGCATCGCGCTCTCGTCGCACAATTCCATGGCGCGGCGAATGATCGGATTTTCGACACCTCTTTCCGGTGCGAACACAGGCTACTCCCCGGATTGTTTACACGCGGACACGCCGTCACGGCGTCGCCACGACCCCGGAGCTTTCTACCAGGGCCGCCACGTCCGTTTCCAGCGCCGCGCGCGAAACGGGGCGTGTGTACAACATATGACCACCCGGATACACCTTTAATTGGACGCGATCCTGACCGACCGGCAGGTGCGTCACCAACCAGCGGGTTGCGGCAAAGGGGCAGACCGCATCGAAATAGCCATGCGCAATCAGCACGTGCAACGACGGGTTGAGCGCCAGCAGCTTCTTCAAATCGGCACTGGTGCTGAGAACATGATGGCCGCCTTCCCGCCAATCCCATTTCTCGTTCACCTCATTGTCCAGCAGCTTGTAGGTCAGGTCCGTCCTGAAACCGAGCTGGTCAGCGGCGTAGCCGGCAAAGGCGAGGCCGTAGGCATGGCCATACCCCTCCAGCAACGGATCGGGGCTCTCGTCATTATCCACCCCTTCCGGCGCCGGATCGGCGATCGAAAGCGACATTTCATACAGGCTGTAGAGGCGGCCGTTTTGGCTGCGCACATCGTGCGAATCGGCCTGCAGCAGGCCGCGCTGCTTCCTTACAACCCACAGAGGCAGGCCGGTCAGATCCGCGACCTTCTGGTAGAAAGCCTGCGCTTCATCGCCCTGCGGCGGCGCGCCGGCGATCGTGCTGAGGTACGGCCCCAGCGCGTAGGCGTACGCCGCATCCACTTTTGCTGGCGAGAATTGATGGCTGCGTTCCAACGCGGCTGCGGCGAGCGTCGGCAAGGTGAACGCGTAGGTGAGCGGATCGTCACTGAAAAAATATTGCTCCTCCAGCAACGGCGAGACCATGACGATGCCGTTCAGAATAACGTTCTGATCCTCCTCCAGCGCGCGGGCGACTTTCACCGAACGCACGCCGCCATAGGATTCGCCGACGACGAATTTCGGGCTCGGCGTACGGTTGTTCTTGATCAACCAGAGCGAAATGGCTTTGGCGAGCGTCTCGGCATCCTGGTGCACGCCCCAGAACAGTTTCGGCGCGTCCTCGGGCTTCGCGGCAATGGAGTAGCCGGTGCCCACCGGATCGAGGAACACCATGTCGGTGGCGGGGAGCCAGGTGCTGTCGTTATCCACCAGGCGGGCATGCGCGCCATCTGCTTCATTGGTGGGAAAATCGAGCACTTTCGGGCCGGCGGCGCCGAGTTGCAGATAGGCGCTGCCGGCGCCGGGGCCGCCGTTGAAGAAGAAGGCGACCGGACGGTTCTGCGGCGGGTGGTCCAGCGTGTAGGCGACATAAAAGAGCTTCGCGGTGGGCTCGCCCTTGTCATCCAGTAATTTGAAGGTGCCGGCGGTCGCCGTGTAGCCGAGCGTCCGCCCGTGCACAGTGATGCTGTGATGCGTGGTCGAATCCGCGGGCAGCAAGGCAAGGCGCTGATCCGGCTTCGCCGCGTTCGGTGCGGGTGCTTCGGCGGCGATGGCAGGCGTGGCCGCAAGCAGCGCAATAAGCAGGGTGGCACGTGTGAGCATCAGGGTTCCTTGATGTGCAGGATTGTTTCGACGCGGGAAATCCAGGCGTTGATGTGCGGATAAGGCGTGAGGTCGAAGCCGCCTTCGGGTGCCAGGCGCGTGTAAGCGACAAGGGCAATGTCGGCGAGCGTGAAATTCTGCCGCGGAAAGAAATTGTGGGCAGCGAGATGGTCTTCCATGAGCGTAAGCGCGGCATGGCCCTTCGTCAGCAGCCGCGGATCAATCTCCGACTCCGGTTGCTTCGCGAGGTGTTTGACAAAGCGGCGGACCGCGATTGCCGTTTCGTGGCTGTACTGTTCCCAGAACAGGAATTGCAACATCAGCGCGCGCTCATAGGCGTCGGCGGGAATGAGCTTCGTGCCCTCCGCCAGATGCAGCAGGATGGCGGCGGATTGGGCGAGCTGGCGTCCGTCCGGCAGCAGAACCAATGGCACCTGGCCGGCCGGATTGAGGCTGAGGAAGGCCGCCGTGCGGGTCGCGCGCGCCATGACGCTGGTTTCGATCCAGCGGTAGGGCAGCCGCAAATGGTCGGCGAGATAACGGATTTTCAGGCAATTGCCGGATACGGAGTCGCCGTAAATCGTCAAAATCCCCGGCATGCCGCCCCCTTGGTGCAGGTCGACGAAGAAAGAAAA
>DATJOH010000150.1:0-4381 GCA_035507235.1 Acetobacteraceae bacterium | reverse complement strand
CATACGTGTGGACCGGCGCCGCAGAACACGTGGCAACGCCATGCACATCGTGTTCTTTTGCGTAACGCTCGCCGCCACGTCGACGACCACCCTGTTGGCAATCGATGCATTTTGTGGCATCGAAGGCGTCACCGCCCTCATTAGGCGCCATGGAACCTACAGGCTTCTCGGCATCGGTACGACCATGGTCCTGGTGCCCGCCCTCGCCGCCGGCGCGCTGTTTCCCGATCAGTTCCTCGAAATGCTTGGCAAGGATCCCACCCTCACCGGCAGGGCGGAGCTGTGGGCCTACGTGGACCAGGCCATTGCATTAAAGCCGATACTTGGCTGGGGCCTGCTGGCATTCTGGTCTGACACCAATCCAGTCGCCGGCAACATATCCACGGCATTGGGGTGGGACGTTCCGCAAGCCCATAACGGCCTGCTGGAAATGCTCCTGGATGTCGGCGTGGTCGGGACAAGTTTATTCGTCGGCTTATGGTTGCGCAGTGTCTGGATAGCCTCGCGCTGCCTGCGGCTAGGATCGCGGGAAGTCGCAATTTCCCAGTTGATTTGTTGCGGCGGCATCCTGCTCGTGGGCGCGACCGAGTCCGTCCTGGTTGATCCGGCCCAGCCCGCCGCCGACATGATGTTCATTGTCGGTCTGATGTGCGAACGCACATTGCGAACGACCTATCAACGGCAACAACAAGCGGCGTCGGGCCACGCGGGCAAACCGGTAAGATCCCCGCCGGTGGGGCGCAGGGCGCGTCCACGCGAAAGCGCACCATAAGAAACAAGAGAAATGGTTCTTTCTCGTCGTCCAAGCGCTACTTCCGTGTGGGGCTCTCAATAGTCTGCCTGTTGTGAATAAGATCCGTCCGCCCCGGGTTAGAAACATAGATCAATGCGAGAACCGATGTCGCCGCCGACAGCCATTGCAACTGCCTGATTTGCAGCAGTTCCGTTACCGCAATCGAGAAAAAAGGCACGAGAAGCAGGGTTCGGTAGGTTAAGGTGAGGCCGAATACGGAGCTGATGGGTAGATAAATGACAATGATAATGATGGATAGCCTGCCTATGCTTGTTAATTTACGTTGAAAGGCAAGACCGATGGCCAATACAAAGAACATAAATCCCAGATCATTAAAATACAGAAATTTCTGCGCAAATGTCACCTGCGGGCTCAACTGCGATGTGTCATCGACGATGCCGGTGACTGTCCATTGACGGACGTTCTCACCACGTGGATCGATTGGTCGGCTTATTACCGGTGTCAGGATCTCCTCGGCATATGTGACCGGATTGGCAAAAGGCAGGAACGTCACGAACGCCACCGCTGCCATGAGCGCCAGGCCGGTGAGCTGCGGGCGCAGGAAGGCAAGAGCAGATTGCGCTCCTTCCTCCCTCCACACCGTCACACCCCTGATCAGGAGATCGATCGCCAGTGCTGGGGCGACGATTATCGCAAGATTTTTTGAGGCGAGCGACAGACCATAGGCAACGCCGGCGGCAGCGAAGCGGCCACCCAACCGCAGATAGACGGTCAGAAGAACAAATGGGACGAGGATCGAATCCTGGTGAAGGTTGGGAAAGTATTTTATGACTACCGGGAAGGTCGCGAATACGAAGGCTCCCAGGCAAGCCCGCTGAAAGCTGAAGGTTTTTTCCAGGATCCGGAACAGCAGCACGACAGATGCAAGGCCGGCAAGCAACTGCGCCAAGCGCAGAACCAGGAAAATCAGGCTTGGCCGCCCCCGGTATTGTGCGTCCAATATGTCGTCACCCGTTATACCAAGCGCCTTCGCCACCGCCAATTGCGGCATCGATAGCAACGCTGGCAACAGGGGCTTGCCCGCGCCGTGAGAATAGAATCGGTCCGGTTCAGGCACTATGAGCCGCGCCTTATATTTCTCAATAGCGGCCGGATCGTCGAATTTGACCGAGCTTGGCTCGACGTACCCGAACGTCCGCTCCTCGGTCTTGAACATGGACCGGAAACCGGCCCCGATCACCGGGGCGTTCAAGGGACGATAATACCAGAATAAATAATACGATTTCGCAATAGTTTTGAGCGCCTTGGCGTACTCATGGCGCCGCAGATACCCCATCGTGTAGTCGCCACCGAGCATTTCGTAAGGCTCGCGGACGAAGGTAAATTCGTCTATATCCAGAGGGGTTGTCGCGAATATACTTGAGAACGCGAGATAAATGGCCGCGATGGCGGCAACCCAGAATCGGCTGTGTCGCCCCTCGGATACTCCGTCGGTGCTCATCCGCGGTATCCACCACGGTGTACGCACGGTGGGAATTTCCTCCGGTAGCATGCAGTCAGGCGCTTGCCGCGGGTTGTCGCAATAACTTTGCGCGTCTACCCGTTATCCACGTTCCCAGGTTGCGCGAGATAGGCCAGTCGCCTGATCTCCTTTCGCCCGTGTGCAACCGAGTCCAAAATAAGCCCGGCGGCGAACGACAGGAATGATAGCAAAACCAGCCCGGTCGAGAGTACCGCCGTCGGCAGGCGAGGCACGAGGCCGGTCTTGAGGAAGAACAGCACGACCGGCATCCCGACGCCTATGCCGAGCAGCAAAAGCGCAATGCCGCAGACCGAGAAAAACTGCAGCGGTCGTTCCTCTTTCACCAGAATCACGATCATGCGCAAAATCCGCAGGCCGTCGGCGTAAGTGCGCAGTTTCGAACTGCTGCCCGGCTGACGATCGCGATAGGCTACGCGCACTTCGCCAATCGCCATACCCAGATCCAGCGCATGCACGGTGAATTCCGTCTCGGTCTCAAATCCGGTCGCGAGCGCCGGAAACGACTTCACGAAGCGGCGGCTGAACACCCGATAGCCAGACAGCATGTCGGTCACGCGGTTGCCAAAAATTCCGCACACCATGGCGGTGAGGACCCGGTTGCCGAAGCGATGGCCTGGACGATAGGCGGCTTCGATGGACGTCACGCGCGTGCCGATCACCATGTCCAGCCCCTCCTGCCGCATCTGGCGCAGCATGTCGGGTGCAGCGGCGGCGTCATAGGTGCCATCACCATCCACCAGGACATAAAAATCGGCTTCCACATCCGCGAACATCCGCCGCACGACATGTCCCTTGCCCTGCAGCGTCTCGCGGCGAACCACCGCCCCCGCAGCGCGCGCCGCGCCGATGGTGCCGTCCGTGGAATTATTGTCATAGACGTAAATTGTCGCGAACGGCAGGGCAGCCTGGAAGTCCGCGACGACGTTAGGAATCGCCACCGCCTCGTTGTGGCAAGGGATGATGACGGCTACGCGCACGCCATCGCCGTGTTCGGCGGTAAGCAGACGTCGCGGCGCAGCGTCATCCATGTGGGGCGCTCCTCGCGAATGATCGGACCGAAGTTCTTGCCCGGTTAGAAACACTGACGTCGACACCTTTTGCAACCTTTCGGCTAACGCGGTGGAAAATTTCGTAACGGAAGCATGGGAAACGGGCCGCCCGGCGACTCAGTTGGCCCCGGCCAATCCCGCCGCAGTCTGGCACTAATCGCTTATAGCGGCTCGAAAAAATCAGCACCAGCACAAATCGTCCGGCATGGCCAGCCCGCTTGCCGCCGGGCATCGGAAAACCGGATGATCCTGGGCGAGGGACGGCCAAAATGCGGTCCACCGGGGCCCGGCTGTGAACTGGTCCGAATTCGGCAAAACCTCGCCCCGCACGCCAGCGGCAATCGCGCAGGCCCCGGTCCGAAAAGGTTCTGAGAGAAGCGGCGGAGAGACCCACGCCTGAGGCCGGCCGCCGGAGAAACGCGGCCGGGCGCGGGCGCGAAGCAAAGTTCATCGGCCACTCATAGCAACGCGCAAGAATTCCGACACTTGATATCTTGCCCACCGCGGCCGGGGAGTTTGGCCCAACGCGGCGCCGTTTCGCTTACGCCCCGCTGTGATGTGCCAGGCAGTTCGTCATTGCGCGCATCGAATTCGCAAACCAGCGCAGGACCATTGCCAAAATCGGCAGCCGGCCAGGCGCCGGCATGCCGGCATAGTAACGAAAGCGCCAGCTTCCGCGGCCGAATCCAATAGCGCACCTCGCCTCAGGCGGAACGCGCCCTCGCCCCCTTCCGCCGCACCGACAGAATTCGACCGGCCCTCCTCGGGATATCGCCGATGGATGCAACCCGATGGCGCGCGAGGCATCGGTGCGCGCCCGCCTCAAATAATGGACTCAACTGCCGGACCGCGCCATCCAGTGACGCGTAAAATATTTTTAGTAGACAACTCAGAGTTGCAATTGACGGCACCCCGCTCTACCTAGGGTCCGACATTGCCCCAAGATGCTCAATGCAGCGTCTAAAAACTACGCTTAGCACGCCGCCACAGCGAATCTTGCGGCGCGAGAGCTTTTTCCGGACGAGGTTTGGTCTG
>DATJOH010000149.1:0-18832 GCA_035507235.1 Acetobacteraceae bacterium | reverse complement strand
CAAGCTGCACCATCCGGTAACACGATTCCTGCCGCTTACAGGGAGCTTACATTGGTCGCCATGGGAACTGATGTAAGCAAAAACGGCCCCGAAGGGCCGCTCTTATCCGCTTGAAATCTCTAAGAGATTTTGGAGCGGGCGAAGGGATTCGAACCCTCGACCCCAACCTTGGCAAGGTTTGGATCGGCTCTCCGCAACTTTCACCAATGAAGGCCAGTGCGAAGGGGCCGCCAACGCGGTGACGGAGAGTCAAGATCACTATTGCACGATTTGACTGACGTAATCCCCGAGAGATTCTACAGCGGCGCAACGCTCCGCCCAATACTCATGGCGATTGTAAATCTTTGCGACGCCGGAAATCGTACCCGAGACATGATTAAGCAGGCGTTCTACCACGTGAGGCGGCACGCCTCGTTTTGCCATGATCGTCGCCGCGGTTCTGCGTAAATCATGAAACGTCCATCGCTCTGGCGGCCTAGCCACTTTTTCGGATTCTTTCGTCTTGTTGGCAGCCTTCAAACGCAGCGTCAAAATTGTCTTGTCTAGGCTGCTCTTGAATTTCGAGAAACCGGAAATCGGCGTCTCGCTGTCAGTGGTGAACACGAAGGGACCGAGCCTTGGAATGCTCCTCAAAACGGCCAAAGCTGCCGGCGATAGAGGCACGTCATGCGCAATTCCATTTTTTGTCCTTGCCGCGGGTATCGTCCACACTGCGTCGTCCGGTCCGCCAATTTCCGACCAACTCATTTCTGATACCTCAGTTCTGCGCTGGCCCGTCAGAAGGAGGAGTTTCGTAAACGGACAGAACACCGACACGAGTTGCCCAGTGGCCGTCCAAATCTCTCTTATTTCGAGATCGGATAGAACGCGTTCACGTTCCTTCACGGCGTTCATTGTTAGTTTGGTGGCGGGATTCGGCATATTCGGGTCTCTGGCGGATGCCCAGTTAAACATTTGTCGGATGGCGGCCGTCGCATGGTTCCGGGCATACGGGCCGCTGCGGCTCTCAATGTCATCAAGGAGTTCGATGACGTCGCGACGGGTTATGAGCGCTGTCGCGGTCGCTCCCCAGGCCGGTTGAACTTCCCGGTCCAGCAGCTTCCTTACGTCGGCGCCAGATTTGAGCTTTGCAAGATGCTTTTCAGCGTAGGCCTCAATCAATCCGCCGATCGTGTTTGCGGGATCAGCTTGTCGTTCGGCCTCTTTTGCCTTCTCGATCTTGTCCAGCCGCGGGTCTGCACCCTTCGCGATCTGGTGTCGGAGGTCGGCCGCTATGCCTCTAGCCTGCACAGGGGTCAGGCTGCCGTACTCGCCAATGGTGTAGCGGTGAGGCGTACCGCGGCCCGCCATTCGTACTGGAGAATGAATATCCTTCGCCCACCAGGGGTGATCTTTAGGCCGAATCCCCGGACGTCGTCGTCCCACAGGAACCCGTCCTTCCTTCCTGGCTGAGTCGTGTCGATCAATCGTTTGGTGATGGCGACCATGAAATTGCGGCTTCCAGTGTGATTGCTAGGTGGATTTTTCAGCAATCATATAGCAATCACAAGAGGGAAGGCCATGGAATAGAGTGGAAGAGCGTAGAGAAAATCGATCGTTTATAATCAATAGCTTGTAGGGTTCTGGAGTGCCTCGGATCACTGCAGCGTAGGGATATTGCAGTATTCCTAATCCTGGGGCCGTGGGTTCGAATCCCGCCGGGGACACCATTATTTTCAATAGCTTAAGCAATCGCTTTCTTCGCCAGCAATTACGCGGCTTTGCCGAACCTGCCGGGAAGCAGCCCCGACGGTTCAGACTCGGCACGGCTCGTTATGAGGTGACGACCAGGGAATTCTGGGTCAATTCGTATCGAATTGATTGTTATTCAATCCGTTCGGGCCACCGATGGCATTGGCGACATGGATTCGACGCCCGCTGCCTTGCCAAGATTGGGGTCGAGGGTTCGAATCCCTTCACCCGCTCCAAATTTTTCTCTCTCTCAAGAACGAACATTTCTTTCGCCCAGCTGTGTTCGCTCGTACCAGCCGGTGAACCGCACCCGTATCATCCAGAAGATCAGCAGGATCAGCGGCAGGAATTGCGGAAGGAAAAATACCGTCGGCACATGGTAGTGCCCTGGCAGCAGGCGGGCGAAGCCGTTGGTGAAGGCGGAGCCGGCAGCCAGCGTCAGGCCGAGGCACATGCGCCATAGGTGGCGGGCGATGCGCGGCGCGCCGGCGATGCCGCCGGCCAGCACCAGCCGCGCGTCGCCGATGACGCCGGCGGCGAGCACGGCGGTGAAAGCGTAGATTGCGATCAGCACGGCGCCCTTGAAGGGAACGGCGCTTTGGAACAGGGGCGGCAGACCGGTCGCCAACTGGAACGAGAGAATGGCGAAGGGAGCGCAGAGACAGATGCCGACGAACAAGGCGATCTTTTCGGCAAAAAAAATGGCGCCGGGGCGACGGCGTACGGTGAGCCAGGCGGTCGTGATGAGGTAGGCGGCAAAGCTGCCGATAAATACGTTCACGAGTTGATTCGGCATCACGACGGCGAGGTAGATGGCGAAGGCCGCCATGACCAGCATCGCCGCAAAGAAGATGTTGCCGGCGCGGCAGTGAAGTATGCCGCCCTTGCGCACCGATACGGCAACGGTGCCTGCGACGAGGCCCACGGCACCGCCGGCAATGTGGAGCGCGAAGGCGAGGGTCGTCAGACCGTGGGCCATGTGCGCAAGCTGCCGTTCGCGAAGCGTTTTCGCAACGTCGCCCCTTCCCGCCGCCGGCCAACCACCAGCCAGGCATCGCGCTCAGCCGGTGTCAGGCGGCCGCGTAGCGGCGGGCAGCGCGTCCTTGACACCGGCGAGCAGGGTGCCACGCTCGGGTCCCGTCGGGCGCTTTCCCTTCCGCGCCCCGGGGGAGAAACAAGCCCATGTGCCTGCTCTGCGCGTCCAAATCCCGTCTGACCCGCCGCCACGCGCTCGGCCTGATTGCCGCCACGACGTCCCTATCGATCGCGCGGTCCGCGGCGGCGGAAAAACCCAAGACCATCCCGAAGCCGCAAAATGTTGTGTCACCTGACGAAGCGCTGAAACGTCTCATGGCCGGCAACGCGCGTTACGTGGACGGCGTCGCGCGGCGGCATGATTTCAAGGCGGAGCGCGAGCCGTTGACACGCGGGCAGAATCCTTACGCGGCCATTCTGGGTTGCGCGGATTCCCGCATCGCGCCGGAATATGCGTTCGACGCCGGCCGCGGCGATCTGTTCGTGTGCCGCGTCGCCGGGAATATCGCCAATGACGATATGCTCGCGAGCCTGGAATATGCAGTGACGGAACTCGGCACGAAACTCATCCTGGTACTGGGACACGATGCGTGCGGCGCTGTCAGCGCCACTATAAAATCGCTGCAGGACAAGATTACGCTACCGGGACATTTGCCGTCGCTGGTGCAGGCGATCGCGCCAGCGGTGGAAGCGGCGAAATCGATGCAGGGCAATTTGCTCGACAACGCGATAAAGCAGAATGTTCTGCGCACGGCGGCAAGTTTGCGCAACGATGTGCCGGTGATCAGCCGGCTCGTCGGCGGCGGCAAGCTGCGGATCGCAGGCGGCATATACCGGCTCGGCGACGGCCAGGTCGATCTCGTCGCCTGACCGGCGGCGCCCGGCCGGCCAAATGTGATCACGACTCTGTCACCGCGGGCGGTTTGCGACTTGACCGCTCCCCGTGCACGCCTGAACCTTGCGACGGTACAACCGTACCCCTTGGCGCCGCCATGCTCCGGCGCCGGGCTCCGGAGGGGAATACAAAATGCAAATCAACTTTCCATCGCGCGCCATGCTGGCCATCGGCACGGCGCTCGCAACCCTATCCGCGCTGCCGGGCGCCGCCCGATCGGCGGAAGACCCGCTGGCGCACTTCGTGCCGCCGCCGCTTTCCACACTGGCGGCGCAGCGTTACGCGACGCATCCGAGCGACTACGCACGCCTGCTGGCGCAAATGGCGCATCGCCCCGCCGACAGCACGATACAAAACGGCCGGCGCTATGTGACGGACGCCGGAGGAATCTGGCAGGTGGTGAAGAAGGCGCCGGTCGCCGGCATGTGCAATCCGCTATTGCTGACCGACGGCACAGTGATGGTCGCGTCCTGCGACACGCCGAAATGGTACAAGCTGACGCCGGACAGCGCCGGCAATTACGCGGATGGCACATGGTCAGAGCTTGCCTCGTTGCCGGTTGTCGACGGCAAGCAATACGCGCCGCAATATCACGCATCCGGCGTGCTGCCGGATGGGCGCGTGCTGATCGTCGGCGGCGAATATGATGGCAGCGGCAAGGGCGTTTGGACCAATGCCGGATCGATTTACGATCCGGTTGCCGATGCCTGGACGGCGGTGGAACCGCCCGCGAACGCCCCGGCAAATTCGATCGGCGATTCGCAGAGCGTGATCCTGGCTGATGGCACCTTCATGCTTGGCCTCTGCTGCGCCTATAATCCGGACATGGATGCGTTCTTCAAACCAAAAACCCTCGGCTGGGCGAACGCGCACGCGCCGCGCTACGGCGGCGCCTATCAGGACGAGCAGGGCTACGAGCTGCTGCCGAACGGCGATGTGCTGACGCTCGATATCTGGACGAATTACCCGAACGCCGATGCCAACAACGCCGAACGCTATGATCCCGGCCGCAAGCGCTGGCTGAACGCCGGCACCACGCCGGTGTCGCTGGTCGATCCGCTGCAGTGCGGCAATTTCGAAATCGGGCCGGCGGTATTGCGGGGCGACGGCAGCGTGGTGGCGTTCGGCGGCAATACCGGATGCGTCACCGGCGCCACCGACGATCCCACGGCGCTCTACATGACCAAGGGCGGAAGCTGGAGCAGCGGGCCGAATGTGCCGTCGGTGTGCGGGTCGGATGGCGCCACGAGCTGCGACCTGGCCGATGCGCCGGCGGCACTCCTGCCGAACGGCAATATACTGTTCGCCGCCAGCGCCGGCTATGGCGGCCAGCCGACCCACTTCTTCGAGTTCGGCACCGACAATACGATAACGCAAGTATCTGACCCGGTGGATAATTCGGAAGGTTCCGGCGCCTATTATTACAATTTCCTGGATCTGCCGAACGGTCAGGTCCTGTCGACGGACTTCAGCAAGATCATGGAAGTCTATACGCCGAAGGGCGGTGCCATGCCGGGTCTGGCGCCGAAAATCCTGAATGTTTCAGACAGCCTGACACCAGGCGCCACCTACAAGCTCACCGGCGAGCAGCTCGCCGGCCGCTCGCAAGGCGCGTATTATGGCGATGATGCGCAGATGGCCACCAACTACCCGATCGTGGCGATTACCAACACCGCGACCGGCGATGTTTTCTACGGCCGCACCACCAGGATTTCGAGCTATTCGGTGGCGCCGCACGCCTTGAGCCAAGCTTCGTTCACGTTGCCAGCCGGCATCGAAACGGGTGCGAGTTCGCTCAGGGTCATTGCAAACGGTATCGCGTCCAAACCCGTCGCGGTGACGGTGCAATAAGGCTGGAACAGTAAAGCCTACCTGCGTGGCGGCGGTGCCGCCACGCAGTCACACCATGTAAAGACCGCCGTTTACGGTGATCGTGGCGCCGGTGATGTAGCCCGCATCCTCGCCGACCAGGAATGCAACGGCGTGGGCGATTTCCGCCGGCGTGCCAAGACGGCCCACCGGTATCTGGCCGACGATCTGTTCCAGCGCGGAGCGTGGCACGGCCGCCACCATCGGCGTGTCCGTATAGCCGGGTGCCACGGCATTCACCGTAATACCCTTGCGCGCGCATTCCAGCGCCAGCGATTTGGTGAAGCCGATCAGGCCGGCTTTCGTCGCGGCATAGTTCGTCTGGCCAAGCTGGCCGCGCTGGCCGTTGATGGAGCTTATGTTGACGATGCGGCCGTAATTACGCGCGCGCATGCCCTCGATGACGTGGCGGCACATATTGAAGGCGCCGGTCAGGTTGGTGGCCAACACCTCCTGCCAGTGCGCTTCCGTCATCTTGTGCAGCATGATGTCACGCGTGATGCCGGCATTGTTCACCAGCACGTCGATCGGCCCCAGCCCTTCCGTGACCTTGGCAACGCCCGCGGCGCAAGCGGTGAAATCGCCCACCGCCCACTTGAACACCGGCACATTGTGGGTTTCGCGGAAATGCTCCGCCTTCGCATCGTCATGCGCGTAGGTCGCGGCGACATAGAAGCCGTCGCGCGCCAGCGCCGCACAAATGGCGGCACCTATGCCGTCGGTACCGCCAGTGACCAGTGCGACACGGCTCACGCCGCCTTGTCCGCCATCTGCTGTGCGGCGCTGAACGGCAGCTTGGAAGCAGCATCAGCAATTTCGAAGGCAACACCACGCGCTTCATCGGCAATGCGGCGCCCGAGCTTTATAGCGTCCTCCGTCTGTTGGCGTATCAGATCGAGCTCCGCGTGGAACATCTCATCGGGCCGCCCGCCATTGCCTTGGGCAAGCGGGGCCATGCGCACGGTCATGAATTCCTGCATGCCCCTCACCTGCGCGATGCCGGCATCGAGGCAAAGCTGCGCGACCCGCGCATTAAGTTTCATCCAGCTTTCGAAGGCGGCTTGTGCCGGCAAAGCAGCTTGACCGGCTTGTACCGCGGCTTGCGTAGCGTCCATGGCTTCCTCCTGCTCTCCAAAGTGGAATCCTGGTCCTAGCGCGTGCGTCCTGCCTTGATCGGTATCAAACGCACTGGGCTGCCCCCGCGAGTTTCATGGTGTCAGCACCGCGGCCCCTGTCAATGTACCTTCGCGTAATGCCGTCAAAGCTTCATTTGCCTGTGCCAGCTTCCATAAACTGGTCTCCGGGCGAATGGCGGCCTCAACCGCCAGCGGCAGAAACGCCGCGGCGTCAGCGCGGGTGAGATTGGCGACCGAACGCAGCACGCGTTCTCCCCACAGCAGCCGATAGGGAAAGGCAGGAATATCGCTCATGTGTATACCGCCGCACACCACCGTGCCGCCGTCGCGCACGGCCGCGAGCGCCGCCGGCACCAGCGCGCCCACCGGCGCGAAAATCAGCGCCGCATCGAGCTTTTCCGGCGGCATTTCCTCACCTGCGCCGGCCCACACAGCGCCGAGCCGGCGGGCGAACTGCTGCGCCGCGTCGTCGCCGGCGCGCGTAAAGGCGAAAACCTGCTGGCCGCGGTGGCGCGCCAACTGCGCGACGATGTGGCCTGCGGCGCCAAACCCGTAGATCCCAAGTTTCCCCGCCGGCCCCGCCATTTTCCAGGTGCGGTAGCCAATCAGGCCGGCGCAGAGCAGCGGCGCCGCGGTGGCGTCGTCATATGCATCGGGAATGGGCACACAAAAATCCTCATGCGCCACGGTCTGGTCGGCGTAGCCGCCATCGATCTGGTAGCCGGTGAAGCGCGCATTCGGGCAGAGATTCTCCTGGCCGCGCCGGCAGAATTCGCACACGCCGCAAACCCAGCCAAGCCACGGCACGCCGACGCGCGCGCCAAGTTCGAAACGATGCGCCCCCTCGCCACGCGCCACCACGCGGCCGACGATTTCATGTCCCGGCACGATGCCGGCACGCACGTCCGGCAATTCGCCGTCCACAACGTGCAAATCCGTGCGGCACACACCGCACGCCGTGATTTGAATGGCAATCTGGAGCGGGTTAAGCGGCGGAGCAGGCTCATCGCACCGCCGCAGCAGGCGCGCCGACGGGTCCAGGCGCATGAATATCATGGCAGCTCACCGCCGAAGCAAGTCAAGCGCCAAGAAAGCAGTTCTTTTTTGAAAAAAAGAACCAAAAAAGCTATTTTCTGTTACGGTTTGCGTCTGAATCCCCATGTGGACTGGCGGTTGGATGTCATTGATAAAAGTCTTTTGCTTCGTTTCTTCAGAAAAGAAGTCCTTTCTTGCCTGTTCTCGTCTTCGCCCTACCTGGGCGGTTACCAAAAAAGAATCACTTCCCTGCTTCGCCCGTGGGTCAAACTCTACCCAGCGCGCGACCGCGAACATCAAAATAGCGGGTTCTCTACGGCGTCACGGGGATGGAATTCGATCCAATGCAGTTTGCCGTGATTGCTCTCCGGCGGCACCAGGGACATGCCGTAGGCAATGATCTGGGCAAAACATTGCGGCGTGGCTTGTGTCGGATCGCCCCGACCGTAGCATGATGTATGCTGCTGGCCGCCTTTGCCGTTCAATTGCCAGTCCATGCCCGCGCCCGCCCGGCCTGCCGACATCACCACCTGCGCCGCCCGCGGAGGCTCCTTGCCGGGTTCGCGCAATGCCAGCGCGTTCCAACCGAATATTATACGATTGCCGTAGCGGTGCGCCGCCGCCAGCAAAATGCCCTCAACCAGAGGCTGACGACCGCCCCCTTCTGGTGCCAAGCCACCATTGTCGGAAACCCAGGGAAAAGCCGCGCGATCCTCTGCGTGTATGTCCTGCGATACCGAGACGTTGGGTGGTAAGAAAGCAAACAATCCGTCCAACATCTTCATGTAGGCAGGAACGATCTTTGCCGGCCGAAACGCATTCTCACCCGGCAGGTTCGCCCATTTCTGCGCCACTTCCTCCGGCGTTTGATATACTACGCCGCCATGCTTACAGCCCAGTGCGTTGATGCCCATTTCCTCGGTCCTTGCCGAGGACATGCCCCCGTTTTTCAGGGCCAGCATGCGCGACTGCAGGGTTGAGCCATCGCCTGTCTTGAGCTTGCCGGTGGCATCCCACAGCGCATGTGCAACGTTGTCGTAACGATCAATAAACTTCGGGTTGTAGCTGACAGCCACATACATTTTGGGACATCCCCTCGGCGTGTCGCCGCCTTCTCCGCCGTGATAGGCTTCTACCAGGGGCACACCAAAATTCGTGGAAAGCCAAGGCGGGGCGCAATTACCCGCCTTGATGCCCAGGATGACATGCTGGCCCGGCTTGATCAGTTTCGCCAGGCTCACCAGCGTCCGGTCCGGCCCATCCAGAAAGCGGAAATCATCGGGTTTCGGCTCCTCATTCACCCAGCAAAGCGTCACAACCGCGCCGGCGGAGCCGGGATGCTGCATGGCCTCCGCCATCCTCTCCCCAAGCCTATCGCCGCCGCCATCCGCCTCCGGCTGCTGTGTGATAAAAGGATAAAGCGGCACGCCAAGCGCGAGCGCGGGCGACGTGGCCGAACAAGGCTGAGAAGAGGTCGCCAGAAGCAGCGAAACGGCGAGTAGACCGAGCTCAAGAATGTGCGCGCGCATGCATGTGTCCCTGCGACGAGGCTTGCCGACGATGGCGCAGCCAGGCGGCAAAGGACAAGGGGCGCGCCGCGGCCTAAGCCGGAACCACGGTAACACCGCCGTGTTTTGGCGAGGCAACGGACGGCGATTGACCGACTACCCTGCTTTGCAGGTACGCTTTATTGCATTTCGTAGCGTATGGGGACGCTTTTGGGCCCGCTCACGAAGGTGGCGACCGTGTTCTCCGGCTGCCCATCCAGTGCCACCCGGCGCAGCCGCGGCAACAATTCCTCCCACAGAATGCGCATTTCCAGCCGCGCCAGATGCTGGCCGAGGCAGACGTGCGCGCCGTAACCGAACGCGACGTGCCGGTTCGGCGCGCGCGTGACATCGAAACGGAATGGTTCCGCGAATGCCGCCTCATCGCGGTTGCCGGACTGGTAGCACAACATCAGCCAGTCGCCCTTGGCGATACGCCGGCCGGCGAGTTCCGCATCCGCTGTGGCGGTGCGCATGAAATGTTTCACCGGCGTCACCCAGCGAATGCTCTCCTCGACGAGGCCGGGAATGAGCGCCGGTTCGTTCCTTACTTTATCGAATTGCTCAGGATTTTCGGCCAGCGCCCACAGCCCGCCAGCGGTCGTGCTGCTGGTCGTGTCGTGGCCGGCCGTGGCGACGATGATGTAGTACGACATCGCCTCCAGTACACCCAACGGCGCATCAAACACGCGGCCATTCGCAATCACGGTGGCCAGATCATCTCGCGGATGCCGCCGCCGGTCCTCGGTAATGTCATTGAAATACGCGATGAATTCGCCGACCGTGCCCTGCAGATTGGCGAGCGCCTGCGCCGCGTCCTCCGGTGCGCTGCCGGCGCGATTGAGCTCCGCGTCCGCACTGCCGAATAATTCCTGTGTCAGCTTCAGCATTTTCGGCTCATCCGACTCCGGAACGCCGAGCAATTCCATGATGACGTGCAGCGGATAGCGGAAGGCAACGTCGCGGGCGAAATCACACCGCCCGCCCAATGCCGCCATGTGATCGATGAAGCCGCGCGCGATGTCCCTTGTGCGCGCACTGAGCTTTTGCAGATTCTGCGGCAGGAATGAGGGAAAGGTGAGTTTCCGGTACGCCGCGTGGTCCGGATTATCCATCTGCACCAGCGCGCGCACCAGATGCGGCGAGCCGCCCATCACCGCCCGAACCTTCTGGTCGAGCTCGATCGGCGTTACGATCGTGGCACGGTCGCCATTGTGGAAAAGCTCGTTCTGCCGCTCCACTTCCAGAATATCCGCGTGCCGCGTCACCACCCAGAACGGATCGAATTTCTCCGGCTGCGCGATCGCCAGCGGCATTTCGCGGCGCAGCCACCCGAAAGCGTCGTCAACCCGCTTGCCATCCGCGTAGGCGTTGGGATCGATAAGAGTAAATGCGATGTCAGCCGGAATCACGTACCTGCCTCCAGAGGGAACAGTCCTTATTTGAAAAAAGAACCAAAAAGATCATATTGAGCCTAGCGGCGCTGAGGAAAAAGGGGAAGTGGCGCGGGGCTGCCGCTGGCGCCGACAGGCGCAATACGCACAAAGGTTTTTTGGTAACTGCCCCGGTAGGGCGAAAAGGAGAACAGGCAAGAAAGGACTTCTTTTCTGAAGAAAAGAAGCAAAAGACTTTTATCAGTTGCGTCCACCAGCCAGTCCAAATCGGCGGATTTCGGATGTCAGCCGCAGCGGACAAAAGTTTTTTGGTTCTTTTTTTCAAAAAAGAACTTCTTGCTTCCTTCCTTCGCCCCAGGATCAACCAGGAAGCTGGCGCGCGATATAAGGCGGCAGGTCAAAACAACCCACCTGTATTTCCGGCGTCCAATACTCCGTGGTGCCCAGCACCCCTGCCGCCTCCGCCCGCGCGCGAATTTCGCCCACGCTTTGCCGCCCGATGCCAGCCGCCTTAGCGGCGATGCCGAGCGTCATCAATCCGCCCACATAAGTTGGCACCGCCGCCACATAGGCCGAAACATGCGGCAGGAAGCGCTTCCGCCGCGCGCTGGTCTCGCGCAGCTCGTCCGCCTGCATGAAGGGCACGCCGCACTGGTTCACCACCAGGCCGCGCTCCGTCAGCACGCGCGCGCAGTTCTCATAGAACGCGTCGGTGAACAACACTTCGCCCACGCCGATCGGGTCGGTGCTGTCCACGATGATGACGTCGAAACTGCCGTCCGGCGCGCGGGAAACATAATCGATGCCGTCGCCGACGATCACCTCGGCGCGCGGATCGTTCCACGCGCCGCCACCGATCGCGGGCAGGAATTCCTTGGACAAGCGTATAACTTCGCCATCGATTTCCACCATCACGGCGCGCGCCACGCCGCGATGCTGCAGCACGCGCCGCAGCACGCCGCCATCGCCGGCGCCGATGATCAGAACATGATGCGCCGCGCCGTGCGCCAGCAGCGGCACATGCGCCAGCATTTCCTGATAGACGAACTCGTCGCGTTCGGTGATCTGGATGCAGCCATCCAGCACCATCACACGGCCGTGCGACGTGCTGTCGAAAATCACGATGTCCTGGAACGCGCTCTGCACGCGCGCCAACTCACGCTTCACCAGGAAGCGCTGACCCCAGTCGGGGTACAACGTTTCGTTCAGCCAGCAATCGGTGGCCATACGGCGCGCTCCGAAAAAGGACCCTACTTTTTTTTATAGCTGCCCAGGCCGGACAACTATCTGAAAAGAACGAAAAACAAGAAGTTCTTTTTTGAAAAAAAGAACCAAAAAACTTTTATCTGTTGCGGGCGGCATCCGCATTCGCCGATTTCGACCGACCGTTGGATGCAATGATAAAAGTCTTTTGCTTCTTTTCTTCAGAAAAGAAGTCTTCTCTTTCCTGTTCTCCTTTCGACCCTACCTGGGCAGGTACCTTCTTTGAAAAAGAGAAGCAAAAAGAACTATTTTGAGCCTAGCGGCGCTTAGGAAGGTGGCAGGAAAATTGCGTGCCACGCTTCTTAGCCGCCGATAGGCTCAACATAAGTCGTTTTGCTTCTTTTTCCTCAGAAAAAGAAGACTCTTCTTAAAGCCGCCCGCGCCGCTGCTCGTCGAGATCGATACGCGCCGGCTGGAAAGCCGCCTGCAGCACCGGAATCGCCTTGTGCGGATCGCAAGCGCCGCACATGAAGATATCCACGGCCGCGAAATTCCGTTCCGGCCACGTATGGATGCTGATATGGCTCTCCGCCAGCACCACCACGCCGCTCACGCCGCCGTTAGGCGTGAAATGGTGGAAGTGGCTGTGCAGGATCGTCGCGCCCGCAACCACCGCGCCATGGCGCAGTGCAGCGTCGATATGACTGGGACTGTCCAGATTGCTGGCCCCCCAGAGATCCACGAGAAGGTGTGTGCCGGCGAACTTTTCGCCATCCTTCTCGACGAAGTAATCCGTCCGCTCTTCCCCACCAAACACCGGGAAAGCAACGGCTACGCTCTGGTTCTCGCTCGGAAACTCCGAGACCATCCCCAGTTGAGCAAGTGCGTTCATCACGTACCCCCAATCCAGTAGATGGCCTGTTGGGCGTCAACGCCCCCTTGGGCCAAGGCGAGCGCACATAGGGCCCCACCCCCCCCCATGCAAGCGGAATCTTTCATCAAGTTCGTGAAGATTCAAAAGCGTGGCGCCCTTAGTGCGCGTCGTAGCTCGCCAAAGCCGCCGGCACCGCCCGCGCGGCTACCGCTTCACGCCCGGAACGGGCCAAGTCGCCAATCGCCTGCACCGGTTTTGCCGTCAGCGCCTGGAAAAGTTCCGCCCGTGGTCCGGCGCCCAGTCGGGTGCCGTCGCCGACTTGCAGATGTTGCATCAGAGCTATGTCCCCAGCCTCGGCGGCCGCACTCGCCAGCCGCAGCACCAGGTCCTGCTGCGCGTCCGAGAGCGCGCCTTGCGACGGCAGGGTGGCACCCGCCAGCCGCTGCAGCGCGCCTTCCGCGCCATGCCAATCCTTTCGTTTCTCCAGCAGCCGCGCTTGCAATTCCAACGCCTCCGGGCTCGATAGCCCGGCGATAAGCCGCATCGCGCCGTCCGCGTCGCCCTGCCGCGCCACCGCGCGCGCCTGTAGCACGGTGCGGTGGGCGGCGAGATCAGGTGGCAGCGTGGCCGAGTCCGTGTCCCTGAGCGCAGTCAGCACGCCCGCGGTGTCGTTCATCTCCAGCCGCAGCGCCGCCAGCCGAGCGCCGAGCGCCGCTTTGGCCGCCGGCGATTGGGTGACCGCCGCCAGTTTCGTGAGGATGGGGTCCGCGCGGTCGGGCAGGTCGAGCGCCATCAGCTTGTCCACCAGCACCGGCGCCAGGGTTTCGCTGGCGCCCTTCTCCGCAAGCAGGTCTTCGTTTTCCTCGACCAGCGCCACCAGATCGAGCGGCGCCAATCGCTCGGCCGCGCCGGCCGCCAGCAGGTCGGCAATGGTCTGCTTTTCCGCCGCCCGCACCCGGTCATGGGCATCCGGGAAGAGTCTGTCGGTCTCGCGCAGGCCGGCCAGCGCCTGCCGCCATGCGCCGGCCTTGTCGCGCAGCGCCGCGATGCGCAGGCGCTGCGCTTCCTCGGTCGCATCGTCGCGCCAGGCATAGAGATATTTGTCCAGCAGGTCGGAAGCCGCCGCCGGGGTGATCTTCCCGGCGGCCAGGCGCAGTTCCACGCCGTCACGCAGCGCCGCGGCGGCGCGCTTGCGGTCCGCCCCGGCGCCGATCCGGTCGAGCAAAGCCAGCGTCGCGTCGGTCTTGCCGTCCATCTGCAGCGCTAGGGCGCGCTGGTTATCCAGATAGGACTCGGGAACCTTTGCGAGCAGATCGGCGGCAGCCGCCCGCTCGCCGCCGCGCAGCAACCGCGCCGCGATTTTTGGCAGCAGCGCGCGCCGCAACGGCTCCGGATAGGCAAGTGCGATGCGCCAGCTGTTTGCCAGCGTGGCGGCGGATTTGCTGTCTTCACCCGGCTGCAGCACCGCCCGCCACAGCGCGATTTCGTCTGAATTGCCCAGCGCCGGCGCGGTGAGCGCGGCGCCGTCGCCGCGGCCGGCGAGCCAGTTCGCCATGGCAAGCAGGGCCACCGCGTCCGGATCACTTGCCTTGTCGGGATCATCTTCCAGGGCGACGCGCATCAGGGCCGCGGCTTCCGGCGCCATACCCAGCGCCAGCATATCCTCGGCCGCGCGCAATCGCGGCTTATAGCGCCCCAGCCGCGGTGCCGTGGCGGCCACCGCCAGTTCACTTGCCAAACGGTCCCGCCGCATCGCCACCGGCTGGTCCGTCAGGTCGAAATGGCGCGTCAGCGTGCCGGCCTCGGCGAGCGCCTTTTCCGCTTCCGGTGAAATGACCGTGGCAAGGGCGCGGCCGTCACCGGCGCTCAGCGTGAAGCCGGTCTTGTCCGGCTGCAGGGCCAGACGGTCGCTTTGCGGCGCCACCACCACGCCGTCCCAGCTCGGCAGCAACGCAAACTCGGGACTTCTGTGCGCGACCGCCACGCCCGGTCCGTCACCCGTCACCGTGCCCACCAGCAGCTTTCCGCCCGTGGCCGGATCGTCCAGCACGACGCTGGAGGCCGCCTGCGGCATGTCCAGATGCACCTCGCCCGCCTGCAGACGGGCCGTGCTTGTCGCGGCCGGTGCCGAATCCGGAACAATGGCGAGAACCCACCCCTCCGGCCGGCGCCGCAGCGCCAGCCGTTTGCCTGGCGCGAGCGGCACGGTCAGGTGCGTGGCCGCCGGCAGCAGCATGACCCTGGCGCCGCCGAACAGCGGGTCGCCCTTCAATTGCGCCAGGTCGATCGGTTTGCTTTCGTCGAACACGACATGCGCGACGCCGCCGCGCGCGAAAGCGGCGGCGCCCACATCGCGATCGAACGGCACCAGCAGCGCGTCCCCCGCATCGGCCGGCAGGCGCGATGCCACCAACCCGTCGGTCGGCAAGGAGTCAGCCGTGGATGCTGGCGGCCCTTGCGCCGGCGGCGGCATGGCGGGCGACGCGGTTCGCGCCTCGCTGTCATCTTGGATTCCCACAGAAGCGGGCGGTGCGTGTGACGCGCCGGGCGCAGCGAGCGTGCTGGTCGTCACCGCCGCCGCGGCCAGCCGCGGCATCGCCACCTGCTGCGTCGGCGCCGGAACGGAGGCCGGCGCGATCCTGGGCGCGGCCGCGATCCCGGTCGCTGCCTTCACAGGTGCCGCCGCTATTCCCCGGGCGGCGTCGGCCGCGGTCTCGCCATTCACCTCCAGCACGACGTGTCCCGGCGACTGCCGCAGCGTCACATGACTGCCTGGCGCCAAAATCAGCACCGCGCCGTCATCGCCGCCATCCACCGCGATAACGTTGCGTGTACCGCGCACCGATCCCGGTACGCTGCCGGCGCCCGGCAGCACGACGTGCACCGTATCGCTGTCGAGAGTTTCCAGTGATGCCGTAACGGTCCGCGGCACCGCGAACGTCACGCGGCCGGAGGTGCCGTGGGCGCCCAACCAGATCCGCACCGGCTCCGCCGCCCGCGCCGCCGTCAGCGCAAGCAGCATGGGGAAGGTGAGGATCGTTGCGCGCATGTCAGTCGAAACTTGCCAGCAGGGCGTCGATGTCGGATTGCCCCATCGCCGCCGCCGGCAATTGCGGCCCGTTCATCAGCGAGGCCGCTTCCTCAGCCGCCGCCGGCGCGTCCCCGAGCGGCTTGCCGCCGATCAGCCGATCGCGGCTGAACACATCGATGATATGCGCCACCTTGCGCTCGATCGTCTGCAGCGTCGCGACCACCTTGGTAATGCGCTGGCCGGTAATATCCTGGAAACTGCACGCCTCATAAACGCGCGTCGTCACATCCTGCACCGCCTGGCCGGCTTCGCCGGACAAGGTGGGCCCGAGTTCGTCGAGTTTCTCGCAACATTCCAGAATGATATTCGTTGCGACCGCCGTGTGCTCCACGATGGCGTCAAGTTCGTCCGTCGCGGAGGGAATATGGCTGCCGGTAATATCGTCTGCCCTGAGCTTGGCAATTTCGGCGCGCGCGCTGGCCACCGTCTGCGCCAACTCCTCCACTTCCGCCAGCAGCGCCGTCTCGTTCGCGGAAAGATCGCCGCTCATGGTCGAAAGCACGGCGCGCACCACCTCGGCGACCATGGCGGGATCGCTGTCCGGATAGCGTGCCTCGAGCTCCTTGAGGCGCTCGGGCACCTGCGCCGGATCAAGCATGCGCCAGCACCTTTTCAATCTTGTCGCGCAGCGTCTCGGCGTTGAAGGGCTTCACGATGTAATTGGAAACCCCCGCCTGTTTCGCCGCCACCACGTTCTCCGTCTTGCTTTCGGCGGTTATCATAATGAACGGCAGGCTTTTCAGCCGCGTGTCGGCCCGTACTTCCTGCAGCAATTCCAGGCCGCTCATCGGCTGCATGTTCCAGTCGCTGATCACCAGGCCGAAATTGCCGGCGCGCAGCTTCGAAAGCGCCTCGCCGCCATCGGTCGCTTCCTCGACATTGTTGAAGTCGATCTGCTTCAACAGATTGCGGATAATGCGCAGCATCGTCTTGTAATCGTCCACAATCAAAACATTCATGCTTTTGTCCACGCTCATGGCGCTCTCTCAGCCTTTCGGGTCGGTCTGCGGTGGGGTCTGGGCACTGGCCGGAGCCGCGCCCGCCGGCGTCACTTCGCGCGTGCGCAATTCGGCGAGCAGTTGGGTCGCCAGCCGCGCCCGGTCCGGCTGCATGGCGGCGAGGATGGGCGCCGCCTTGCGGTCCTGCATGCGGTCCAGCACGCCGAGCAGCACGTGCATGTCCAGCGCGTCGAAAATCGCCGCCGCATCGCGCGGCTTCATGTCTTCATAGATATGAACCAGGCTCTGCCAGTTCGCGCTGTCGCGCGATTCCCGCGCCGCCTCCAGCGCTTCCAGCTTCGCCTGCAGCGCATTCAGTTCCTGCACCCGCGCGGTAAGCTTCTGCTCCGCCGCCTGCATGACCGCGTCGCGCTGATCGAGATCCTTCTGCCGCGTGTCGAGCTGCTCCCGGCGATGCCGCAAATCCAGCAGTAGCCCGCGCTCGGCGTCACTCACTGGTGATGCCGCCTGGGCCGCTTGTGCCGTCCCCGCCTGGGCCGCCGCAGCGCCGGCTGGCGCCGCGCTGGCCGGCACCGCGCCAACGCCGTGCGCCGCTGCCGCCGGAGCAGGCGCCGGCACCACCGGATCCTTCGGTTGCTCGCCCGACGCTTCCGCGGCAACCGCGCTGCCCGCCATCACTTCGCGCAGCAATCCCATGGTTTTCAGGGCCAGCAGCAGGCCCATGACAGCAATGGTCGCCGGCAACAATCTGGGCCGGGGTGTGTGCAAGCTCATGTCAGCGTGCCGCCCGCAAGGCGCGCAGCAGGTCGCGCTCCGCCTCGCTCCGGAGTTTCTGCCCCCCTGGCACCTCCGCCTCGGCAACCGCGGCAAAACCTGCCGCCGCCTGCGGTGGGGCAGCATTCGTCGCCGGCGCGTAGGCGGGCGGCGCACTCATTGCCGGCGCCATGGCCGCCTGGTCGCCAGCCATGCGCGCCGACCGCACCCCGCTTTCCAGCCGCTCGGCCAGCCGCTCCCCGCGCTCGGACAGGAAAGCGAGATCATCCTTCAGCCGCTGCGCCTGGTCGATCTGCCGCGCGATCTGCCGCCCGGCGCCGTCGGTCGCGGCGCGCAGCCGCTCCACCCCCGCCTCCGCCTGCCGTGTGCTGTCGTTAAATCCTGCCACCAGTTCCTCCAGCACCGCCCGATCGCGCTTCAGCACGCCGAGAGCCCGCTCCAGCCGCACTGCGTGAAACAGCGTGGCCCCCAGCAGCAGGACCAGCGCGGCCTCCAGCAGAAACTGTGCACCACCCATTCTGCGCTCCGAGGGTTAGGGAAACGTCACCGCTCGCCGCCGACGCGCTGCATCAGCGGCGTGTCGATCCTGACCGCCACCCGGTTCTTCCGCCGCCCCACATGCCCGTCGAACAGATGCACGTTGCCGCACCGCACCTGCACCGATCCGCCGATCACCGCGTTCAGCACGATCCGCTGCCCCGGCCGCAGGTCCGTGACATCGGAAAGCCGCATCACCTGCTCGTCCAGCACCACATCCAGCGATATTTCGGTGTTCCATAATTCCTCCGCGAGATGCGTTTCCCAGATCGAATCGCGGCCGAATTTTTCGCCCATGAATTGCTGCAGCAGCAATTCGCGCACCGGCTCCAGCGTCGCATAGGGCAGCAGCAGCTCCATGCGGCCGCCGCGATCCTCCATGTCCACGCGCAACCGCCCCAGCACCGCCGCATTGGAAAGCCGGCTGATCGTGGCGAAGCGCGGATTCACCTCCAGCCGTTCGAAACGGAACGTCACCGGACAGAGCGGATCGAAACTCGCGGACAAATCCGCCAGCACCACGTGAATCAGCCGCTCCACCAGCGTGCGCTCGATCGTCGTATAGGGCCGCCCCTCGATGCGCATCGCCGCGGTGCCGCGCCGGCCGCCCAGCAGCACGTCCACGATCGAATAGATCATGGCCGAATCAATCACCATCAGCCCGTAATTGTCCCATTCCTCCGCCTTGAACACCGCCAGCATCGCCGGCAGCGGAATGGAATTCAGATAGTCTCCGAAACGCAGCGACAATA